>JAQYWJ010000068.1 GCA_030145005.1 Desulfobacter sp.
TTTACTGGTAAATTAGTTTTTAAGGGTCTAATAAAATCAAATGGTTAGTTTAAATCGGTATAATGTCTATTACAAATCGGGTTCCTTTTCGGTTCACTGATTGCCATTTGTTCCTCCGCATCCAAATTCGTTGGGGCTCACGGGCCTTTGTATCCAGCTTTGATCATCATTCTTTAAAATTTTCGGGGATTTTCCCATTTCTTTAAAACCGGAGGAACTCATGATTATGAGGCCAGATTTTATAATTTAGTAAATTTTTATTTAACGCCGCAGATGGGTGACTTTTCGTTCAAACACAGCGTTATTTGATGGGCAGTACCTGGCAGACCAGTTCCAGAAGGTGGGCTGCCCTGGCAGGAATACTTTCACGGTTAAGGCTGTCCTGGAGCTGAATTATGCATCCCGGACAGGCCGTTGCCACAATTTCGGCCCCGCTTTGGGCAACATGCTTCGCCTTTTGATTGCCGATCTTTTGACTGGTTTCGTAATGGTGCACGGAAAAGGTTCCGCCCAGACCACAGCAGGTTGCCGCATCGGTCATCTCAACATAGTCGACCTGGGGCAACACGGAAAGAAGTTGCCTGGGGGCGCGGGTCAGGCCATGATTTCGCAGATGGCAGGGGTCGTGGTAGGTGACCTTAATCCGGTCCTCTGATTGAGGAAGAGATGCCAGTCTGCCTGCCAGGTCCATATTCATCAAAAAATCCATGACGTCCCGAGTCTTTTCGGCAAAGGGCTGATAGTTTGCCCCAAGCGTAGGGTAAATCCCGGCCAGGGCGCCGTAGCACGAGGCGCAGGCCGTAAGCACATAGTCAAAGGCGTGGAGTTTCAGGGCCTTTAAATTTCTTTTGGCAAGGGTTTCCACCGCATCTTCCGCACCGGCGGACAGAGCGGGAAGCCCGCAACAGCCCTGTTCATCGGTGAGGGTCACATGGACCCCCATGAAATTGAGAATACGAACCAGGCACTCACCGATTTCAGGGTACAGGTAATTGATACCGCAGCCGGTGAAAAAAAGCACCCTGGGACTTGCTGAACGAGAGACCGTCTGCCGGATATCCCGCGTCAAAAAGGGTTTGAATGAAGGCTTTGGAAAGGTGCGTTCCTTAGGGATGCCCGGCACAGGAAACCGCAGTTTTAAGCCGCTTGTTTCAGGAATCTGCCGACACAGGAGCCGGGAGGCCAAATCGCCGCTTTTACTCATCCAATCCATGGCCCTTTTATGCGTCAGCAAGGTCGCCACGCCTCTTCCGAATCCGGATAAACCCTTTTCCTGAGCTACTTTCATGCGGGCCGCCGCCACGATATCCGGGGTGGGCACCTGGTTGGGGCACAAATTAGTGCAACTGCCGCACAGCAGGCACTGGGACAAATCATGGACCAACCTGTCTTCGGTAAAGACTTGCCCGTCCATCATGGCCTGGGCAAGGGCAATTTTCCCCCGGGCCACACCGCCTTCCTGGTTCTCAGCCTTGAACACCGGGCATGTGGCCCGACAGGCACCGCACTTGACACAAGCCTGGCTCCACTCCCGGTATTGTTCCAGATCCTTCATTTCACCTCTCCGGGAAGCGGGCAGGCATCGTCTGGAAAAATCTTGCCCGGATTAAGAATATTATGCGGATCCAGGGCTTTTTTAAGCATTTTCATGTAAAGGATAGACTCGCTTGACAGCTCAAGGGAAAGATAGGGGGCCTTCATGATGCCAACGCCGTGTTCTCCGCTCATGGTTCCGCCTAATTCCAGTGTGGCCCGGAACAGTGCCTCAATGGCATGTTCGGCATTGGCCATTTGTTCGGCATCGGATTTATCCGCCATGATATTGACATGGATATTTCCGTCGCCGGCATGCCCGAAGTTCACGATGGGCAGATTATATTGATCGGAAATCTTTTCAATCCGGCGGATCATCTCCGGCAGCCTGGATCTGGGTACGCAGATATCTTCGTTGAACTTCTCCAGTCCAAGCTTTTTCAATGAGGGGGAAATCGCCCTGCGGATCTTCCAGATTTCTTCGCTTTCCTCAAACGTATTGGCCACCCGATTCTCCAAAACGCCCAGGGATTCGATCACCGTCAGGATCCTTTGGGCCTGCTTGTCTAAAAACTCCCTGTCTCCGTCCACCTCTATAATCAGCGCCGCTCCGGCAGCTTCCGGCATGGACAGCCCGGCGGTCTGCCTGAGGCAGTCCAGGGTCCGGCCGTCCATGAATTCCAGGGTGGCGGGAATGATCTTTTCTCGGATAATGGCGGATACGGCCTTGGCAGCACCGTCAATGGCATCAAACACCACCAGCATGGTTTTTTTGGCCTGGGGTTTGGGGAGCAGTTTGAGAATAATTTTGGTGATAACGGCCAAGGTGCCTTCCGACCCGCAGAAAAGCTTAGTCAGATCATAGCCCACCACCCCTTTCATGGTGGTGCCACCGGTTTCAATCCGGTCGCCTGTGGGCGTCACCACCTCCAGGCCGATGACATAGTCCTTGGTCACCCCGTACTTGACACACCGGGGGCCGCCTGCGCATTCAGCCACGTTTCCTCCCAAGCTGGAGACTTTCAGGGACGCCGGATCCGGGGGATAAAACAGCCCCAGCGCCTCCACGGCCTTTTGGAAATTCCCGGTCACCACACCGGGTTCCACCACGGCCACAAGATTTTCCTGGTCAATGTCCAGGATCCGGTTCATCCGGCTCATGCCCATAACCATCCCCCCGCAGACCGGCAGGGCGCCGCCGGTGAACCCGGTGCCCGCCCCTCTGGGGTAAACCGGGATACGGTGGTGATGGGCAAGTGCCATGATCCGGGATACGGCTTGGGCATCCGCCGGATGCACCACAACATCCGGAAGGAATTGTTTACGCGTGGCATCATAGCTGTACAGAATACGGTCGGTCTTGTCGCTACTGACAAATTGCGGGCCGCAGATTTCTTTTAACTCCTGAATCACTTTTTCAGATATCATAAAATCAGCTTTATAAACAAGTTTATATGAAAGTCAAATATAAACAAAATAATAACTATGGCTGCGGGCGTGTCCAGTAAAGATCCGATAAAAAAAATAAAATGTTGACCAGCAGCTAAAGTAAAGACATAACCACAGTTAACGTGACAAGACTGAGCAAGGTGGAAACACAGATCACGGAAGTAACAAAAGCAGGCGCCACATCATTTTCCATGGCAATGATGCCCGTAAGCACGGCCGACGGCATGGCCGCCTGGAGAATACCGGCAGAGGCTTCAATGCCGGAGATGCCCACCAGGGGGATCAGGACAAAGGCAATGGATGGTCCTGCGATCAGACGAATCAGGCTTACCAGAAAGACATCTTTGCCGAAGTTCAATTTTCCTGCCTCTTTGAATTGCAGTCCTAAAGCCAGCAGCAGCACAGGAATCATGGCGTCTCCGAGCAACCCTGCGATACGCTGAACCATGATCGGCGGTGCAATACCTGCCACGGGGAAGACCAGGGCCAATGGCAGAATCGTGATCCCCGGGGTTTTAATCAGATCTTTTAATGCGCCTGTGCTGCCACCTTTCAACCAGCCCGCTGCCATGACACAGCAGAAAAAAGAAAAGGTATTGGCCGTTACCATGTAAATGGTGGCGCTTTCCATGGCGTCAGGACCTAAGCAGAATTTTATCAGGGCCAGGCCATAATTGCCCACATTTCCGAAAATACAGGTCATTAAAAAGGCTGTGGCCATCTCTTTGCTGCGCCCCATACCCCTTGCCAGAGTCCAGCCAAGGCTTCCCGTGATCAAATAGACCAGTCCAATACCGGCCATCATTCTGAATGCAGTGGCTGCATCTATTTTGACTTCACTGAGCACATTGAAAACAAATGCCGGCACAAACAGATAATAGGCTGTGCGGGAAAGGGAACGGCTTTGAATCCCAAGTCTGCTCCCAAGAAAATAGGCCGTCAGTATCAGGGCAAATACCGGGGTGACAACGTTAAAAAAAATGGAAAAAATTTGGGAAAACATGGAAGCTCCAAAAGATTATTACTGCAACCGAAAGCTGATTTTTTCTGCTGCCGGTCAAACGAAAAAAATTTGTACTATAAACGCCCAACCGGGTCAAGCCGGCAGCTTCAGCGTTGGCCCGTATGAAGTTTGCTTTGGCAACTTTTGATGCGGACTGTTCTTTTGCCGCAATCTTGGTACTTCTTTTTTTCCGACGACTGGCCGAGCGGGTCCATATTTTCGGTTTCAGTTTCAGTTTCAGTTTCAGTTTATCTTTATGTTTCATATCTTGGTTGGCATCAAGCAAGTTCCTATCCTAAAATAAAAAAGCAAATTCTAATAAATAGTTCTTGCATTCATTAAGGGAAACAGGTAGAGATTCTCAATTCGGATATCGTTCAGGCAGTGGGCCTTGTTCGAGCCGGATAAGGGCCTTTTTTCTAACCGGCCTTTTTTCTAACCAAGGAATTTATTATTACCTAAGCACACCGAAAGGTGCATGCGGCGATCCAACGAAAGATCGGTAGGAGTAGGAAAGGAGAAGGAGATTAGAGATGGTATCAAAAAATGAAGAGTCGTATGGCGAAAAACGTAAAAAAGCAAGTGAGTTTAAGACTCGAGCTGAGTATCTTGACCATGAACTAACGATTATGAAATTCCGTCGCTGGGGGATCAACCTACCCTTCCGGGATTACAGCATCGAAATCGAGGACTTTGTGCCGGCAATTGCCGCCACCATCGGAAAAGTTGTAATGGTAACCGCCATGGTAGCCGCCTTTGCGAATTGCGATGTGTACGCGCATCTTAATCTTACAAGCGGCGACTTCATTGCACAGAATGTCCGGTATGAGATGCTGATCGCAGGCGCTGTCTTTGTCTTGCTTTTTTCGGCATTCCTTAATCCGAACACAAACCTTGCGGGTACCCACGGCCCGATGATTCCCCTTATCCCGATTGCCGCCTCGGCCGGCGGGCATCCGCTGGCACTGGGTATCCTGATAGGCTTATTCGGCCTTATTCTCGCCATCACAAAGGGCGGTTCCAAGCTGATGAATATAACCGGAATCGGAGTCCGGGGAGGGCTTTTGCTCTACCTGGGTGCTGTTGGACTTATTGGACAGCTCGGCAAGCTTGAAAAATGGGCGTCAGATGGTGGCGTCGCCGCGGTTTCCTTTGCGGTCATCGGCGTAACCGTGCTTGTCTATGCCTACCTGGCGCGTGTCCAGAAACGCTGGTTGGCAATCCCGCTTTGTTCCGCCATCGCAGGCATCATTGCATTCTCAATGGGCGCTGATTTCACCTTTTCTACCCCGCCAGGACTTCCCCCTTTTGATCCCATGTGGTGGTGGGGTACGGATACAGGGTGGAAAATGGGACTTCCCGGCGTTCAGCAATTCATCGCTGTTGTTCCGTTCGCCATTCTGGCCGTTGCCATGTGGTCGCCGGATTACCTTGGACACCGGGTATTCCAGGAACTCAACTATCCGAAAGAGGCCAAAAACGTCCTCATGGACGTGGACGATACCATGATGGTGGCATCTATTCGCCAGGGCATTGGTTCCTGCCTTGGCGGCGGCAATATCGCCTCCTCCTGGGGTACATACATGATTCCCGCAGCCATTGCCAAGCGCCCCATTCCCGGCGGTGCGGTTCTCACCGGCATTTTATGCGTGGTGACCGGTATACTCGGCTATCCCATGGACCTTGCCATGTGGCAACCTGTTCTGCGGGTGGCGCTTATTGTTGGCGTATTCCTGCCGCTCCTTGAAGCGGGGATGCAGATGGTCACCAACCATAAGGATTCCCAGAGCGCCGGAACCTGTATTTTCGCCTGCGCTTTTGTAAATCCGGTGTTCGGCTGGTCCGCTGCCATGCTCCTGGACAACCTGGGACTCATCGGCGATAGAGAGCGGGCCAAAACGCTCACCTGGAATGAGAAACTTATCATCCCGGGCATCATGTTCCTCGTCTGTACCATTGCCCTTGGACTGGTGGGTCAGCTTCCCGGGATACCTGGCATCTTCTAAAAAACTTACTGCTGCCCGATCCACGGCAGCCATTTGAAAAGCCCGCCGATGCCTAGCATCGGCGGGCTTTATATATTGAGGTGATCGCATGCGAAAATGGGGTTCAGTCAAATACTGAAGTTTCCTGATTTTTCTCGGCTTATTAAACGTCTATAACGTGATATTGTAGCAGGAATAAATTTAATTTTTAAAAATTTTGGCATTCAAATAGCAAAATCCCATTTGATTCTTCCTGAGCATACAAATTCTGTCCAAAAATTAATAGTCTGTAATTTCAATACTATGCACTACATTTTAATAAATATAACAGAAAAACAATAATCAGAAAACTTTAGTCAAATATTGAACATTCAAAAAAAATAAAATTTTTGTTTTTGACATTCAAATTATTTTTCTGTTATGAAGGTAGTAAGAGTAAATAGTGTACTTTTCTCACAGCACATAAAATTAACTTTATTATATCTATTGATTTACATGTTGCGTAAACAAGGTAGCCAAATACGGCAGACTTAATTTGTCTGAGTTGCGGTATCTCAATGGCTTTTAATACCTGGCCTTAATGTTAACGTAAGATTTTCTCTGCTTTATAGTAAAACTATAATTATTCCACCGGGATTTGGTGAGTATAAATATTGTTCAACAAATAAACACAGTACGAGAGTCTAAACCAAAAAGCATGAAGGAGGGGAAATGGAAAGTTCAATTAGTAGTAGCCGTAATTACCAGATCAATTTCTTTCAACCTAAAACCGCTTTTCTCAAAGAGAACGTTCGTATCATTGTTATCGCTGTACTCATTTGGGCTGTAGCTACGTTCGGCTTTCATATCTGGTTAAAGGTGATTGAAAAACCGACGCCGGAACCGGGGTATACTGTTTATGAACAGGTATACCCCAAATTAACAGCCGGCACAGCCACAAGCCAGGACAATATCAGCATTGCCAAAGTCTACTTGGGGCTTATCGCCAAATCTATCGCATTGCAAAAAAGTGATGCTTTAAAAGAAGCCTTTACTGCGGCGGTTTATGCTGCAACGCCCTATGATCAGCAAGAAGCATTTACGATGGCTGCAGCCGGGGCTGCAACCGATAAAAGTGTTGATGTAACTTCAATTGCCAACCTGCTTGGGATTGATCAGGATATCGTGCTAAAAGGTGCAATACCTTTTGCGCTGGCTCCAATGGCTGACAAAACGCTTAGTGTCACGGCCCCTGAGATTCCCGGTATAATGGATAAATATCTGATCCATTATCAATCATTTTTAACGGACTCCAAAATATTTGGTTTTCCTTTTCATTATTTTTACACGGCTATTTTTCTCCTGACGCTCTATAACCTGATATGCCTAGTGTACTGCTATGTCATTGATGGTGTCATGAAAAAACATGGGATGGAAAGTGATGATGAATAAAATAATAAGGAGAATCAATAATATGGGTATAATAAAAATAAAATCATTGTTTTTGACTGTATTCTTGTTTGTATTGTTGCTGGCCCAACCTGTTTTTGCCGCTAGTGGCGCAAGTTTGGAAGGTGGATTTAAATTGATCCCTGCCTTGATCCTTATTGCCATGATCGGGCTTTTTCTTGCGATCGGATTTATGAACAAGGCAGAAGGAACAAGTGACTATTATGCTGCCGGGCGCTCGATTTCAGCCTTTGGTTCCGGAATGGCTATTGCCTCAAACTGGATGAGCGCGGCATCTTTTTTAGGGATGGCTGCGATTATGTACGGAAGCGGGTACCATGGGTTGTCCTATGTTGTTGGCTGGACAGGCGGCTATGTACTGCTTCTTGTTATTATGGCTGCGCAGGTAAGACGGTTTGGAAAATTCACAGCCACGGATTTTATCGGCGATCGGTATTACTCCAGTGGAATGCGGGTTGCCACTGCAATCATAGCAATCTGTATTTCAATTAGCTACTGTGTTGGTCAGTTTGGCGGCATTGGTATCATGTTTAAATGGATTTTAGGTCTGGATTATGCCTGGTCCGTCATTATCGGCGCCTCGGTTGTTCTTACCTATACCCTGATTTCAGGTATGCTGGGTGTAACAAAAAATCAACAGATTCAGTATGTAATTCTGATTATTGCTTTTCTGATTCCGGCACATATACTGACATTCAAGTTTGATTATTTCTGGCTTCTTCCACAGATTGGATATGGTCAGGTTGTTTCTGATATTGTAGCCGGCACGGCTACGCCTTTTATCAGTTCTCTGGGGCATTCAATGGCAACGGTTCCAAGCCCCGAATTCGCAATGCCCTGGGACCCGGCAACAGGAAAAGACTTTTTCCAATGGATGGCAACCTGTTTTGCGCTGATGATCGGTACTGCCGGACTTCCTCATGTTATTCAAAAATTCTATGTTGTGCCAAAACCAAGTGATGCCCGCTGGTCTGTGACCTGGGGTTTGTTTTTCATATGTATCCTTTATTGGACAGCGCCGCTTTATTCAGCATTTGGAAAGATTCTTTCTTCCAATCCTGAAGTCGGGGCATTGGCAAAAGACGCCATCGTTGTTTATACTGCACAGCTTGGTTCGGTTCATCCGCTTATCGTCGGCTTCCTTGCTGCCGGTGCTGTGGCGGCAGCATTTTCAACTGTATCAGGATTGCTTGTTGCAGGTGCATCAGCATTCTCCCATGATATTTATTTTTCAGTATTTAGGCCGAATGCAACAGGTGAACAGCAGATGCGTATGGTAAAAATCGGCACTACTGCCATGGCAGTAATCGTAGCAGCTATCGCCCTGTTAAAACTTGGTCTGATTGCTCAGCTTGTAGCTGTAGCGTTTTCACTTGCAGGGTGTACGATATTCCCGCTTTTCCTGGTCGGAATCTGGTGGAGTCGTGCGAACAGAGCTGGTGGGATTGCCTGTTTGACAACCGGTTCAGTAGTATCACTTATAGTTATTGTCTATTTTGTTGCAGGTAAGTACGGTATAAGTTTGCCTGGTAAGGATTTTATGGGTTACTGGATGAATCCATGGTATTATGCCTGGTTTGCAGGCCCTCTTGCAGTGGTTGTAAACGTTGTTGTTTCTTTGGTGACTGACCCACCACCCATTGAAGTCCAGCAACATCTTGCAAAAGCAGTTCATGGCGTGAAGTAAATTGAGTATGTAAACTTTCTTTCGTCTCTACTGCAAGGCGCAGTAGAGACGTTTCATTCTTTATGAGCGGATATTGCCTTTGAAACCATATGTTTTTATAAAAAACCAGACAGGTATTGTTAAAGTATTGTTCGGCACACTTGCCGTTGTGTTAATTATGCTGTGCTATGCAGTCTGGCATTACGGACAGATTAACAACTCAGAAGATCCGCGTGTCACTCAAGCAAGACAGTTATTAAGAATGTACGAAAAGGGGCTTGAAAGTGACCAATATGGTGAAGCCATGAGCATTCTCAATGCTATGGAAACAATCTACCTTAAAACGCCTGGCTATGAAAAATCCTATGAAATCGGTGTTATTTTAAACAACAAGGCAAGTATCCACCTTGTAAAATTGGAAACAAGGTTACTTGCAGGGGAAGAAATTAACAGAAATGAAATAATTGAGGCGCTTTCACCAGCCCTGAAATATACGCAAGAAGCAATTCAAATCTATGAAAACTGGTTATCTGTAATGGGAAATTTGTCTCCCGAAGAAATAGATGAAAAAATCAGGCCTACTTTTTTTCCAGATGACCCGGCCCTGAAGGAAGTGAATCTTGATGATGTCATAGAAAAACGTGTAAATGATCTTATCCTTGCTCAAGTTGAAACAACAAGAAGATT
>JAQYWJ010000294.1 GCA_030145005.1 Desulfobacter sp.
GGAGGCCATGTCCGGCTTTAATCCATAATTGCATTGAAACTCAAAGGCCAGGACTTCTCCGCTTTTGGGTGCAAATCCCATTGAGCACATATCGTAAACAGGACGCAGGCGTAATAAATCATCTTCAATTGTGCGGCCCTTTTGGACTGAAATTATGGCATCTCCCATCTGGCGGATTAGATCTCTTTGGACGAAGACGGGCCTCTCATTAAATATTGCCTGACTGATTCCATTGGACCGCCTTAAAGATGATGAATCCATATTAAAAATATTTCCTCAAACTCAAATACCAGGGGGAATGTATTGATGAATTCGAAAAATCCGTTCAAGTGGCGTCATTTTGAAAAAGAGATTATTCTTCATGTGGGACTCTTTCATCCCCTACTCTATGCCGGTTTATTCCGGCGCTTTCACCATGTCCCCGCAATTCCCTCCTTTTTTCAAGTCTGTTTTTCGGAGAAGTTGATCTTTTTCAACCGGTCAACTGGATTGCAGGAAACCATCAGGTGCCAGACTGGTCGCCAGCATGACCATGTTGATATCAAGATGCTCTCGCCAGGTGTTCGCCTTTCTGGCGGAATCTTCAAGCCAGAAATTTTCGATGGTTTCAATCAACGGTTTGTAGCGCATCAGGCTATCCGCGTGCTGGCGCAAGGCATCGCGGTCTCCGAACAGCTCTTTTTTTTCCGATAGCAGTCCGGACAGCCGTTCTGCTGCGTGCATGCCAATGGCCAGCCCCAGTTCCCTGAATGCCAGCCGATGTTCTGCGGTCAGCACCAGGGAATTGCGGGCCGCATAGGCCTCTAAACCCAGCAGGGCGTCGTTCAGTAAGGCTTCAAGCAGGTCGTGCCGTTGAAAATATCCGCTGCCGATCATTTGGGCCACCTGGCAGGCACTGCACAAAAGGCCGCCGATGCCCAGCGGATCATCGGTTACCCAGCTTTTCCCCTGGCAGATCCCGTCCAGTTCAGCGATCTCCCGGCGAAGATCCGGCCGCCGCCGCAGTTGTGGTGATGTGTCAGCCGCAATGGCCTGCAGCTGGCTGTAGGTGATGAATCCGTCGACAGGGTCGTGATGGCCCATGGTGGGAACCAGAGAACGGGAGAGGTCGATGCTCATCTTCCAGTAGATGTATTGCCGGTTAAGGGCGGGTGGCGTAAAGACGAACCTGGCATGGACCGTCCTGGCAAGCTCCCGCGCCCAGGTGTTGTAAACGGGATCTGCCGTGACAACACTGACACGGTTGAGTGCATGCATCCACTTGGTCAGGTAATGATAGTACTGGCCGTCACGATCCCACTCGAGATCTTCGTCCAGGGGGTCGGCCAGGCCCCGTTCGTTCATCTTTTTGCCGATTCTCAGGCCGCCGGCTGTCGGGTGTCGTCTGCCTTCACCTTCATCCAGACCGCTGATCCAGCCGGTCCGGGCATCATCCTCACGGTGGCGGCCGAGTTGCTCATGAACCTGGTTTACCAGCAGCAACGCAAGCGACTTGAAGCTGTCGTCACCTGTCCGGCGATAAAGTTCCAGGAAATTGCAGACGGCAAAGGCATCTGTCCACAGGTATCGCCGCAAAGGTTTTCCCTGTGGTGAAAGTCCGGTTTGTCCGGCAAATTCAAGCATGAGCTTCCGGAGCATGGATAAAGATTCGTTTTGATTCATCGCTTCACCCCCAGTTCCTTAAAAAATAAATAAATTCCAGGGCCTTGTCAATCATGAAAGAGAAATGACAAGATTTAAGCAGGTGCCGGCACCCTTTTCCGGAGATCAAGGAGACCATGCCAAAACGGGGGTGAACGTTACGAAGCCATGACCGATAGCAACAGGGGGGCGCATTTGTTACTCCAAGTGCGTGTTCAAACCCTCAACGAAGATTTAAGGGATACCTTTTGTCAATGGTCTCCCGGCATGACGCGTGAGGCGGAAAACCTTTTAAAGGCGGCTTAGCCCCGTTTTGGCATGGTCTCGTTATTTTGATTCATGCCTCGGCGAAGCGGGGCAGGGTTGATTATGGCAGCTTTGTTTATTTATAATTCGGTTTGTACAAAAGGTCTCTCTTTTTAAGTTTAATTTTTGATCTTTTTTCTAGTACAAACATTGGAGGAAGTTCTGTAATGACCTCGCCAATAAAACTTTCACCCTCATTCATAATTAATTTGGCTCATGTCGCGTTTTGGGGTCTTTTGGAATTAGGTAATAAAAAAGCAAGGTTTGAGTTGCATAACGGATCATTATGATGGTAGACATCCGCTCTACTATTAACTGGTTAGACTCGGAGCGGAGCGGATGAAGGTGAATATAAGGACCCTGATAGATGATGTACAATGCTATGAAACTGTTCGAGAACTGCGTTGGCCGGAAATACGTGAGTGTCCGTTTTGTGATTCCATAAACACAATCAAAAGAGGATTCGATGATAAGGAATCC
>JAQYWJ010000069.1 GCA_030145005.1 Desulfobacter sp.
GAACAGCCTGCCCATGCCGTCTGTCTTACTCATGAAATCAGTTTTTTACCTCAACAAGTCCTGAAATGGCAGCCGGCAGTTTTTGGGCCATCTCTTCGTCGGGGACCCGGGCCGGGATAAATGGGGGTTGACCCATCTCTTTGAGGGTTTTTAATCCATTTTCCGGGGAGAGCAGAAAGGCCAGAAAGGCTTCTGCCGCTTCCGGGTTGGGTGCATTTTTGATCATGGTGATGCCGTAAGTACACGATTTTCCGGTTTTGGTGGTAACGGTTCCCGGTTTTTTCCCGGTGACTTCAACCGTTGCCTGTTTGTAAAATTCGTCGTACTTGTAATTGCCCAGGTTGATATGGTCGTTCAGGGTGACATATTTAAGTTCATGCTGGATGGCCACGGACAGGTATTCCCAAGCATAGTCCATGTGACCGGTTTTAAGCAGGTTTACAAGCTCCACGGATTTGGGCCGGACATTTTTTTGCGGGCGGTTGGCGATAAGTTTCTCGTTGAGGCCGGGTTTGTCGTAAAATTTTTCAGCCAGCTGTAGAACCATGAGGCTACGGTATCCGCAAGGGTCAAGATTGGGATCTGAATGGCCCCATTCCACCTCTTTTTTCAACAGGATCTCATACCAGTTGTCGCTGGTGATTTCCTTGGCAAACCGGCTGTTGTCCGTGTAGCAAAGGACCAGCTGGTTGCTGGCAAACCGGATATTCCATTCAGCAAAGTCAGGGATGAGATTGTTGTCAATGACCTTGAAATCGGCAGAAGCCATGATATCGGCCTGTTTACCTACCTCGGAAATCAGGCGGGCCATTTTGGTTGAACCGCCTGCTTCCCGCAGCACGTCCACTTCCGGGTACTTTGCTTCAAAGGCTTTTTCAATGGCGGCAAAGGGAACCGTCAGACTGCCGGCATGGAAGATGGTCAGCTTCCCTGAGGGGGCGGCAATACAGAACCCGGGCAAAATTAAAAAAGACACAAGGATGGAAATAAGATGGCATAAATGGTTTTTCATTGTCGTTCCCCTTCTCTTATGTTGAGTTATAGAGTAAAAAAATAACTAATAATGGGGTATTCTAACGATGAGTGCGCAAAATAGCAACAGCGATACCGGTGCCGGTTTCAATATAAGCAAAGACGGATTTTTTTCGATTATTTTTGTCCACAAAAGATGACAACCGCGCCGGTTTATGACAAACTGCTCCTGAACGGAAATCCGTGTTTGGACGAAAAGTTGCCCAAATGCAAGGCGCAGATGGGTGACTTTTCGTTCAAACACTAAGCAGAAAGGACAGAACAGTGAGTAATCTTGACGCATTCCTGGACAAGCTCCAGGAAGAAATATTTGATGAGGCAAAACAGGCCCTGGGTGAAAGGGGCTTTGACCGCTGGAGAAATCCCAAGCACAACGGCCGGATGGAAAACCCTGATGGATGGGGCCGGGTGACCGGAGAGTGCGGGGATACCATGGAAATATATCTTAAATTTAAGGATAACCAGGTGGCGGACGCGTCCTATTTTACGGATGGGTGCGCCTCTTCCATGGTCAGCGGGTCCTTTGCCGCGGAACTGACCCTGGGCAAAACCCCGGAGGAATTGACCGATATCACCGCAGACCAAATTCTTGCCGCCATTGGCCGGCTGCCGGACGACGACGTTCACTGCACCACCCTTGCGGCTCGCACCATCCAGGCTGCCGTGGACAACTACATGGGCACCATGGTGAAAAAAGTTTGATTTTTATGGAAATCCGGCTTGACCTGAGCCGCCACTGCATCCAGGCGGCGGCCCGCCTGAAGCTCGAACACCTGATCCGGCAGTGCCTGAAAGCGCCGGATCAGGAAACAGAAGAGATGATTGAGACCTTGACCGATTTTCTGTCACAGAATGATTTCGGTGAATTGCGCAGGCGTATTGATCTGGCGCGTAAATCCTTGGGAGATGATCCTGTCTCCCTTGTGCCCCTTGACTTGCCCGATGACATGCTAAAACCCTTCTCTCGTCTGGCGCTTGGTCCTGATTCCTGCCTTTTGTCCATGTCTTTGGATTCGCCTTCTGCCGAACCCTTAGTTGCATATCAGCTCTCTAACAACAGAGCAAAGTAACGCCCTGTAAAAATCAAAATCCAGCATCAAATTCTTTCTTGCCATCCGGACAACAATCAGGATATTATTTAGGAACTTGGTTCCAATGTTACATCGACGAAACGCCTATTGGGGATGCTCATAAATACTCATTACTTTTGAAATATAGATCTTTGAGTTTGGAAGGTGTTCAGAAAAAGTGAACAGACAAAGGCGATTCGGAATATTGAAAGAAATAATGCTATAACCTATCATTCCACTCGGATCGGTGTTCCGCTGCCGCCCTACACCAGCCGGTGAATTCCCCTTAAGGTGCGACACAAGGTCGCACTAGTATCCAACCAAATTCAGATGTTCTCTTCGGAGAAAGAAGGGAGGTTCATGAAAGAAAAACAAATAACTCCGGACTTTCAAGTCAGTCTTTTCACCCGCATGGTTTTGATCCGAAAATTCGAAGAAAAAATTGTGGCCCTCTGCCGGGAATCATACCAACTGCCGGGCATGCAGATTCTGGCCAACGGCCAGGAAGCCGTGGCCACGGGTGTTGTGTCAGCCCTCGAGCCGGAAGACATCATCGTCAGCAACCACCGCAGTCACGGACATCTATTGGCCAGAGGCGCCGACTTAAATTCGCTGATGGCCGAAATCATGGCCAAAGCAGACGGCGTCAACTGTGGCAAGGCCGGCACCCTGCATCTATCCATGCCTGAGATCAATGCCCTGATGACCTCCACAGTGGTTGGCGCCGGGCCGCCTCTGGCTGTTGGTGCTGCCTTTGCCCAGCAATATCAAGCGCTGAACGGCGTGACCGTGGTGTTCTTCGGTGACGGCGCAGCGGCTGAAGGCAGTGTTCACGAAGCAATGAATTTGTCCGGCATCTGGAAACTGCCGATTCTGTTCGTCTGCGAAAACAACGGCTGGGCCGGTGCCCAGCGGCCTGAAGAGCATTCCGCCGTACGTCAAATCCACAAGCGGGCCCAAGGATACGATATGCCCGGCCAGAGTGTGGACGGCAATGACGTGGAGGCGGTCTACCACCTGAGCCTTGAATTGCTCGAATACTGCCGATCAGGAAAGGGGCCGGCTTTTATGGAAACCCTGACCTACCGGATGCGCGGACATGGCGAGCAGGACCACCAGCATTATGTGAATCCGGAGGAACTTGAGGCGTGGGCCCTCAAGTGCCCAATAATAAGGTATCGCCGGGCGCTTCTCAACGCGGGAATTCTGGATAAAGCCCAAATTCAAAGCATCGAACAGGATGCCGAAGCTCGCGTGGCAGCGGCTGTGGCCTTTGGAGACGCCGGCCCCTATCCTGAATCCGACACCGCTCTGACAGATGTGTTCGTCCAGGCGTTCAATGCCTGAAAGGAGTTTGCCATGAGTCAAAAAACGTTCGGAAATGCAATAAACGACGCTCTATCCACTGCCATGGATATGGATGACACCGTATTTATTGCCGGCGAGGGGGTGGGGGTGTCCATCCACCTCGACTCCAATATGCCGACCTACGGTCTTCTGGATAAATTTGGACGACGCCGGGTGAAAGACACGCCGGTCAGTGAGGCGGCCATTGCCGGGCTCGCTGTGGGGGCGTCCTGCATGGGGCTGCGGCCGGTTGTGGAGATCATGTTTTTCCCGTTCATTACCCTGGCTAGCGACATGCTGGTCAACCATGCAGGGAAATTGCGCTACATGAGCGGTGGCAAATCCAGCTTTCCACTAACCGTGCGGGTCAAAGCCGGTGTCGGGTTCGGTGCCGGCAGTCAACACTCTCACAACCTGGAAGCGTGGATAGCCCACAGCCCGGGCCTGAAAATCGTCTGGCCGGCAACTGTAGAGGATGCTAAGGGACTTCTTCTCAGTGCTATCTTTGACCCGGATCCGGTCATCGTGGTGGAAGATATGATGCTTTACCGGATGAAAGGAGAATTGCCGGATAGAGACTTCCGCACCCCCCTGGGTAAGGCCCGGGTGGCCGTACCGGGTACCGACTGCACCGTGATTGCATATGGTATGGCTCTTTACACTGCCATGAAAGCGTTAGAACCCTTAATTGAGAAAGGCATTTCGTGTGAGGTAATTGACCTGCGGTCTCTGGTGCCCTTGGATAAAACCTGTATCCTCGAATCGGTCCGCAAGACGGGTCGTTTGGTTGTCGTGCATGAAGCTAACCGTTTTTGCGGCTTTGGAGCGGAATTGGCCGCCATGGTGGCCGAAGAGGCTTTCCACGATTTGAAAGGGCCTGTCAAACGCGTTGGTGCACCACAGATCCCGGTACCTGTCGCATCAAGCCTTGAAAAGGTCTTTATACCCGGTCCAGAGGATGTTGTCAGGGCGGTTTTGGAGACGATGAACAAATAAATAGTGTTTGAACGAAAAGTTGCCCAGATGCAAGGCGCAAGCAAAGCTGAAACCGGAGCGTACTTTAGTACGTGAAGATTTTAGGTTTGTGCAGCAACGCCGCAGGTGGGTAACTTTTCGTCCAAACACGGGTTTCCGTTTTGGCACTAAATAGCCTATTATCCGCCGCTGGCGGTCGGAAAGCATCGGAGCTGCCCATTAAAGTTACAGTCAAAACAATGAATGAATATGCTTTATCTTCTAAAATTAAGGTCATTGCGATTTTATTATCAAAGGTATATAAAAATATGGAGAAACGCAAATTTCCAGTTCTCCTGTAACCCATTATCCAGGAAGATCGAAAATGAAAACAGCTAAAGACATCATGGAAGAAAAAGTCATCTCAATAACCCCGGAGACCGACATCTCCCGGGCTGTGGAGATTCTGTTAAACAACCACATTAATGGTGTGCCCGTGGTGGATGGGGACGGTACACTGAAAGGTATTCTGTGCCAGAGTGATCTTATTTTCCAACAGAAAACCATCTCCCTGCCCCCCATACTCACCTTTTTGGACGGCATTATTCCCTTATCTTCATCTAAAAAATTAGAAAAAGAAATGAAAAAAATAGCCGCCGGCACTGTGGCCCAGGCCATGGTTGCCGATCCTGTCACCGTGGCGCCGGACACACCGGTCAGTGAGATCGCAGCTATGATGGTTGAAAAGCATTTTCATACCATTCCCGTGGTTCAGGACGGTAAATTGCTGGGCATTGTGGGTAAGGAAGATGTGCTGAAGACATTGATCAAGCAATAAGCTTCAGCAGCCTGTGGCGGTTATGGAATGAGCACGAAATAAGATGCCCACTTAAATTTCAAAACGTGCGATCCACAATGGATGCCTATTTTGAAATGGGCAAGTTATTTAAAACTCATTCCTATACAATTCCATTTCGCATGGCACTCCCCGTCCCTTATTGTTTACGGCTTCTATTAGAAAGCAGTATAATGAGTTTTAAGATTCGCACAGCCTAACAGATCGGGAAATGTCACTAATCTGAACAAAATCGGAGGTAAAAATGGGCAAAGATGAGCACAAGGATCAAAAGCCGTTCGTGGCCTGGTTCAAGGATTTGAGCATTGACGACGTGCCCTTGGTGGGCGGCAAGAATGCCAGCCTGGGCGAAATGTACCGTAATTTGAGCCCCAAGGGGGTGAGCATTCCCAACGGATTCGCGGTCACCGCCCATGCCTATACCTATCTTTTGGAAAAATCCAAGGCCATGGACAGGATTCGGGAAATATTGTCCGACTTGGACACCCATGACATGGACAACCTTCAGGAACGCGGGGCCAGGGTCAGGAATTTGATCCGCAGCCTGGAATTTCCGGGTGATTTGTATAAGGAAATTGCCAAAGCCTACGCCAAATTGGAAGAGGAATACGGCAAGAACGTGGATGTGGCCGTACGTTCCTCGGCAACGGCCGAAGATCTGCCGGACGCCAGTTTTGCCGGGCAGCAGGACACCTATCTGAACATCCGTGGCGTGGAAGACTTGGTAGACGCCTGCCATCGCTGTTTCGCCTCTCTGTTCACCAACCGGGCCATATCCTACCGCGAAGACAAGCACTTTGACCATTTTTCCATAGCCCTGTCCATTGCCGTACAAAAGATGGTCAGAAGCGACCTGGCCTCAAGCGGGGTCATGTTCAGCATAGACACGGAATCCGGCTTTCAGGACGCGGTATTCATCACCGGTGCCTACGGATTGGGGGAAAACGTGGTCCAGGGTGCGGTCAATCCGGATGAATGGTACGTGTTCAAGCCCACGCTCAAGCAGGGCTTCAAGCCCATCATCATGAAAAAGACCGGTGGCAAGGCCATAAAGATGATCTACACCACGGATTCCAAACAGCCCACCAAAAACGTGGCCGTGCCGGACGAGGACCGCCGCCGTCTGGTGCTCAAGGACGACGAGGTGCTGGAACTGGGCCGGATGGCCTGCATCATTGAGGATCACTATTCGGCAAAGGCCGGATACCTTAAGCCCATGGACATCGAATGGGCCAAGGACGGCGAGACCGGCAAGCTGTTCATCGTCCAGGCCAGACCCGAGACGGTGCATACCTTGAAGGATAAAGCCGTTCTCAGGGAATTTCACCTTAAAGAGAAGGGCGAGGTGGTATGCACCGGCCAGTCCGTGGGAGAACTCATCGGCCAGGGTGGGGTCAACGTGATTAAGTCCGCCCAGATGATTTCCCAGTTCCAAAAGGGACAGGTGCTGGTTACGGACATGACCGACCCGGACTGGGAACCGGTGATGAAAATCGCCGGGGCCATTGTCACCAACAGAGGCGGTCGCACCTGCCACGCGGCCATTGTCAGCCGTGAACTGGGTATCCCGTGTATCGTGGGCGCCGGCAACGCCACCACCAATATTCAAACCGGCCAGGAAGTGACCGTGGACTGCTCCCAGGGGAGCATTGGTTACGTGTATGAGGGGCTTTTGCCCTACGAGATCAAGGAGACGGACCTGGAAACTCTGCCCAAGACCAAAACCAAGATCATGTTGAACCTGGCCAGCCCGGAGCAGGCTTTTGAAAAGAGCTTCATCCCTAACCATGGGGTGGGCCTGGCCCGTGAGGAATTCATCATCAATTCTTATATCAAGATTCATCCCCTGGCCCTTTTGAGGTACGAGGATCTGGGCGACGAGATTTTGAAACGGGCCATAGCGGACATGACTATCGGCTATAACGACAAGAGCGACTATTTCGTGGATAAGCTGGCCGAGGGTGTGGGTATGCTGGCCGCAGCCTTTTATCCCAATCCGGTCATTGTCCGGCTCTCGGATTTCAAGACCAACGAGTACGCCAACCTTATAGGGGGTGCCCAGTTCGAGCCGGACGAGGAAAATCCGATGATCGGCTGGCGCGGGGCATCGCGCTACTACGCCAAGGAATACAAAGAGGCTTTCGGCCTGGAATGCAAGGCCATGCTCAAAATCAGGAACGAGATGGGGCTTGATAACGTCCAGGTCATGATTCCTTTCTGCCGCACTCTGGACGAGGCCAGGCAAGTGATTGAGACCATGGCCGAATTCGGTCTGTGCCAGGGTGAAAACGGGTTCAAGATTATCTGTATGTGCGAGATTCCGTCCAACGTCATCCTGGCTGAAGAATATCTGGAAATTTTTGACGGCTTCTCCATCGGCACCAATGACCTGACGCAATTGATCCTCGGCGTGGACCGGGATTCGTCCCTTGTCTCCCATGTATATGACGAGCGCAATCCGGCAGTGAAAAAGATGGTCCGCCAGGTGATCGAGATCGCCGTAAAAAAGGGCAAGTACATCGGCATCTGCGGCCAGGCCCCCAGCGATTACCTGGAGTTCGCGGAATTTGTGGTGGAATGCGGTATTGAGACCATGTCCCTTAATCCGGACACGGTAATTAAGACCACCCTGGCCGTGGCCGAGCTGGAAAAGAAATTGGGCTTATAGGAATCCCTTATAAATGATGCCGCTATGGATTGGGCTTTGGGAGCATAAAACGTGTCTGGATTAAACCTGCGTGCCTGTCTGCAAAATAGGTCTTGACCGGTTTTTTCAGTTGTGAGATATAAAAGCAGTTCGATAAGCAATAGATTGCTTATTTATTAACTATAAACGATTAAAAAGGCCGGTTTGCGGCATTTTCGACAAGCCGGTTTTTTTGTTATATTGTTCAATGGATTTTATATATTGGGTTTAAATTTTATTTGCATTACCATTCAACGAGGTGAAAGATTGTCAGCTACCCAAGCCTAAAGTGCTTGAGCTTGTTTAGGCAAGCCCCATGCTGACCAGCTTAAGTGCTTCGAGCACTACGTTAGATCGGAAATAGGTACCCTGGGGTGCTTGCCGGCCCCAGGCTCTACGGTAAGTGGTTAAACAGGTCTAAGGGGTTAAGCCGGTGCTGCTTGCGCCAAACCCGGTCATAACTTTAGCGAGGCAAACTTTACCCCGGAAACGGGTGTTCTCAGCTCCGGCATATGGCTGTTTAAATATTATATGCCTTTTTACAAAAACTACGTGCTAAAGCACTGTTACCTCTCAAGCCTGAAGGCTTGGGTTTCCACAGCTAAAGGAAATTTTTATGAAAAAAAGAATGCAGACCATTGACGGGAATACTGCGGCAACCCATGTGGCATACGCCATGAGCGAGGTGGCAGCAATTTACCCGATCACACCTTCCAGCCCTCTGGGTGAAATTGCCGACGGCTGGGCATCCAAGGGAAGAAAAAACATTTTCGGGCAGATTCTGGACATCAAGCAGATGCAGTCCGAAGCCGGTGCTGCCGGTGCTGTTCACGGCTCCCTTGCAGCAGGCGCTTTGACTTCCACCTTTACAGCCTCCCAGGGGTTGTTGCTTAAGATACCCAATATGTACAAGATCGCAGGCGAACTGCTTCCTTGTGTTTTTCATGTAACCGCCCGCGCCATTTCCGCCCATGCCTTATCCATCTTCGGAGACCACCAGGATGTTATGGCAGCCAGACAGACCGGATTTGCCATGCTGGCTTCCTGCTCTGTTCAAGAAGCCCAGGATCTGGCCCTTGTGGCGCATCTTGCAACCATGGATGCCCGGGTGCCGTTTCTCCATTTCTACGACGGGTTCAGAACCTCCCATGAAATTCAAAAAATTGAAATGATTGAATACGAGGATATGGCATCCCTGTTCAACTATGACGCTTACTGGGCATTCAAGGCCAGGGCTATGAACCCTGAGCACCCCGACACCCGCGGAACCGCCCAGAATCCGGATATCTATTTCCAGGGCCGGGAAGCAACCAACTCCTTTTACCTCAAAGTCCCTGCCATTGTTAAACAATATATGAAAAAGGTCGGTGATCTTACCGGGCGCCATTATCAGCCCTTTGATTATGTGGGTGACCCTGAAGCTGACCGTGTTGTTGTTGCCATGGGTTCCGGCTGCGAAGCCATTGAAGAGACCATTGAAAAACTCAATGCCATGGGCCAACGCTTAGGCCTGATAAAAGTGCGTTTATACAGACCCTTTGACGTCCAGGAATTTCTGCGCACCGTGCCGGCGTCTGTGGAGACCCTGACAGTGCTTGACAGAACCAAGGAACCCGGTGCCATTGGCGAACCCTTGTACCAGGATGTCTGCACCGCCTTTATGGAATA
>JAQYWJ010000070.1:0-7334 GCA_030145005.1 Desulfobacter sp.
GAACTCTTATATATATGGTTGAATTATTGTTTCTAAAAATCCTTATAATCCGCACCAGGTAATAACATTTTCCACATCCTCCCGCGGACTGATCACCTGGTTTGCAGGAAAATCCCAGTCAGGATACCCAATTGCAATGGCAACCAGCAAGCGCTGATCATCGGGGATTTCAACAATCTCTCTGATTACGTCGGAATAGGTGATGCCCTGGTTCTCGATGCAGGTGGCAAGCCCTAAATCAACGGCAGCCAGGCAGATATTTTGAATAACCAACCCGGCATCCAGATAGAGGCCTTCAATGGGGCGTGATTTATCACCAGCAAGGATGATCGCTGCAGGGGCATCAAAATACCGGAATCCGCGTTCAATCCACTCCATCCGTTTGGCTTTATCTTCCCGTCCGATGCCCATGACGTTAAACAATCGTTTTCCGATATCTACCTGCCGTTCACGGTAAACAGTTCCTTTTTCCGGTTCAATCAGGATATGCCCCATCTCCTCGGGGGGGGCTTCAGGGCTGCGAAATCTATCCACATTGGCACGTTTAAGCCGTTCCAAAGGTTCTTCGGTAACCACATAAAAATGCCAGGGTTGTGCATTTTTCGTAGACGGTGCCCTTACAGCGGTGGTAAGAATCTGGGTCAAAATCTCTTTGGATACCGGTTTGTGTAAATACCCGCGAATGCTTCTTCTTTGTTCAATGGCATCCTTTAATTCCATTATTTTCTCCTTGGCTAATTATTACGTTCCATGTATTAAAACTTGTAGATTAATGCCAAGCAGTTTAATGTCAACCGCAATAAATGTTCAATAATTTTTATGCAAATTTACGGTCGATGCTTAGGTTACCCACAAAACAATTCTTTATCAAAAAGATTATCCAATGTATAAACTTTTATTATTATGATGAACACAAAACATATCACCAATGTACATGCAGCGGATCAGGACCCGGCCATTCATCACCTTAAGGCCAGGGTATATTATGAAGATACGGATCACTCCGGGGTGGTTTACCACGCCAATTATCTGAAATTTTTTGAACGGGCCAGGGAAGATATATTCGGTGTTGAAACCCTGGTCCGGATGTGGAACGATAAAGGCATCGGCTTTGCCGTATACAAAGCGGATATCGGCTACCATGACGGGGCGCAATTCGGGGATCTTCTGGATATTCGCACCACCTGGGAAAAACAGGGGCCATACCGGATAGTGTTTTTCCACAGCGCCTGGCGCCCAGGCCAAAACAAGCCGGCAGTAACCTGTGCCTTGGAACTGGTGTGTCTGGGGCCGGGCAAAAAGCTTTTGCCCATTCCGGAATTCGATTTTCTGGATTAGACCCCCTAATTTGTTCTTGAACGGAAACTCGTGTTTGGACGGCTCGTAAGAGGGGCATATGCCCACAAAGTCGCCCAGATGCAAGGCGCAGAAAAATTTGTAACCGGAGCAACCTCATGGTTGTGAGGCCCGATTTTATGATTTGGCGAATTTTTCTGCAACACCGCAGATGGGTGACTTTTCGTTCAAACACTAATTTTACAACTTTTTTACAATCGTTTTACCCCGGTTTGACACATGACTTTTTTCAGTGGGTTATCCTTGGACCGTAAGAGCCTGTTTAAAAATAGATGAATCGGTTGCAATCACATGAGATTTCGCTTCGATCCCCTAATTTTTAAACAGGCTCTAAGGAAAAAACAGATACGTCACTAAAAGGAGAAAGCCATGACACCCAGATTAACCGGAACAACAACAGTTGCCGCAATTTTTATTCTTTCCATTTTTATGGTTATCCAGGCCCCGGGGATATCCCTGGCCACGGCAGTCCGGGACCGTGTCACCTGCCGGGTGGAGACAGACAGATCCGTACTGCCGGCTGATGATCCCCAGAACGTCATTTTAAAAATCACCCTGGATGCCCCGAAAGTACCTGAAAACACCGCCCGTCCCCGGGTGAATATTGCCCTGGTGATGGACCGGTCCGGCTCCATGGGCGGCACAAAAATTCAAATGGCCAGGACTGCAGCCATGGAAGCCCTGTCCCGGCTTGGCAAAGAGGATGTACTTTCCCTTGTCACCTATGCCACGGATGTCACCACCCTGGTGCCGGCCCAAAAAGTAAAGGGCACCGGTTCCATCATCCGCGCCATCAAAGGTATTGAAGCCGGCGGCAACACCGCCCTTTTCGGCGGGGTGAGCCAGGGCGCCGCAGAGATCAGAAAAAACATTGAAGACGATTATGTTCACCGGGTAGTGCTGCTGTCCGACGGACTGGCCAATGTCGGCCCGAGAAACCCTGCAGACTTAGGACGTCTTGGGGCGGGCCTGTTCAAGGAAAACATCTCGGTCACCACCGTGGGCGTGGGCACGGACTACAATGAAGATCTCATGGCCCAGCTGGCCCAGAAAAGCGACGGCAATACCTATTTTGCCGAATCCGGAACAGATCTGCCCCGGATTTTTGCAGCGGAACTGGGAAATGTGCTCAATGTGGTGGCCAAACAGGTGATTGTAATCATCACCCTGCCTTCCGGAATTGAACCTGTGGAAATCATCGGCAGGGAAGGCCGGATCCGGGGAAACCGCATTGAACTGTCCATGAACCAGCTTTACGGCGGGCAGGAAAAATTCGCCCTGGTGGAAATACGTATGAAAGGACACAAAGACGGCCGTTCTGTTGAAATTGCAAAAGCTGATGTTTCCTATCAGGATCCCTTCTCCATGAAAACCTTGAACACCCAGGCAAAGGCCACAGCCCAATTCAGTCGAGACCAGGCCAAGGTAGCTGCATCCACCAATGCCCAGGTGGTCAAGGATTACCAGCTCAACCTCAATGCCCTGGCCCAGGAAAAAGCCATTGAACTGTCTGACCAGGGAAAAACCAAAGAGGCGGCCCGGGAATTAAGGCAGTCGGCAGCGGCATTGAAAGGCTATGCCGGCAAGTACAATGACAAAGAGGCCCTTGAAGAAGCCCGGGAAGCGGAAGCCCAGGCAGATGTGCTTGAAACCCAAGGCATGAGCAAAAAAAGCAGGAAAGCGCTGCGGACCAAATCTTACCAGATGAAGAACCAGCAGATTCAAAAATAGGCCATGATGACCAGCCGGCGTTCAATCATTATATTCTGGGCCCTGCTTTTAGTACCTGCCCTGGTACTGGCAGGGTCTGCCTTTCGCCAGCTCTCTTTTGAACGGGACCGGATACGCAGGGCCGGAATCACGGCCCTTGGGGACCAGGCCCGGCTGGTGGCCGGGAATCTTGATCAGGCCATGGCAACCATCCAGGCCAACCTGACCCGGTCCCTGCAGGATATCAATGCAAAGGACTTAAGCACCCAGGCCCTTGGGGAACGTCTTTTAGCCTGGGAAAAAGCCAACCCCCTGATACGCAATGTGTTCATTTTTCACCCCCGTAAAGGCCTTTTGTACCCCCAGCGTTCCCGGGCAGCCACAGGAGAGGAAAGGCAGTTTATTAATCGGTTCACCCCGCTGATGACCGGTGAAATCTCCTTTGATTTTAACCGCCCGACTGACAGGGAGAATGAAACAGTTACCGCCGAAACAGCCGAATCCGGGAGCCTTTACGCCCTGTCCAGGCAGTCAGTTCCCGCAATGTCAGCAAAAAAAAATACCGCCACAGGTGCCGCCCCAGAGACCGCCGTGGCCTTGGGAAAATCAGGCTGGATCCCCTGGTTCAGCAATAACCAGCTTTATGTACTGGGATGGGTACAGCTTGAACCGGAAGGTATGATCTACGGAATTGAACTGGAGATGATGACCCTTTTATCCCGGTTGGTGACGGATATTCCCGAGAACAGCCGTCCCGGCACGGCACTTGTGGTCATGGACGGCAACGGCACCACCATCCACCACACAGGCCCCCTGCAATTTAGCCATGATCCCAAAACAAAGGATGCAGTAACCGGAATGGATATATCCGGACGCCTGCCCCACTGGTCTGTGTGCGTGTTCATGGATGACTCAGCCCTGTCGGAATCAGACACCTTTCTGGTCATTGCCCTGATCCTTGTGGGCATCCTGGTTACAGCCATCATATCCGCAGGCGTTTTGATTACCCGGCTGACCTTGGCACAAAGCAGGGATGCCCGGCAGAAAATCTCCTTTGTGGCAGCAGTATCCCATGAACTAAAGACCCCTTTGACCAGCATCCGCATGTATGCTGAACTGTTATTGTCAAAGCGGGTGTCAAATCCTGCAAAACAGCAGGCCTATCTTGAAGTGATGGTGGCAGAAAGCGAACGGCTTACCCGGCTGATCAATAATATCCTGGATTTTGGAAAGCTTGAGCAGGGCCGGAAAAAATACCGGATACGTGAATTTGATATGGGGGAATTTCTGATCGAGTGCATTCGCACCAACCGGATCCGGTTGAAAAAAGCGGGATTTGAACTTATCACACAAGTTCCGGATCAGGCGTTTCCTGTAAAAACGGATCGGGACGCCATGGCCCAGGTATTTCTTAACCTTATGGACAATGCCATCAAATATGCAGGATCAGGCCGGTTCCTGAAAATCATTTTAGACAGGACATCCCATGATGCGCAGATAAAAATCCAGGATGACGGCCCAGGCATTGACCCGGGCCTTAGGGATAAAATCTTTGATAAATTTTTCAGGGCTGACAATTCATTAACCACATCCAAGCCGGGATCAGGTCTGGGACTGAGCATCACCCGGCACATGCTTCGGGATTTAGGCGGTGATATCGTTATGGACACCAAACTTACCCGGGGCGCAGGCTTTATAATAAGGATACCCATCCATGAATAATACAACCATACTTGTGGCAGAGGACGACATCCATATCCGGATCGGTTTAACAGACACCCTGGAAAGCGAAGGGTATCAGGTCATTGAGGCGGATGACGGCAATGAAGCCCTGAACGCCTTTGAGCAGGAAACCCCGGACCTGGTGCTTTTGGACGTGATGATGCCGGGCAAAAACGGTTACGACGTATGCCGGGCCATACGGACAAAGGATGCCCTGGTACCGGTAATTATGCTCACGGCCAAAGGGGAAGAAATCGACAAGGTGGTGGGCCTGAAACTGGGTGCGGACGATTACATCACCAAACCATTTGGGATTCATGAACTTCTGGCAAGAATTGATGCGGTGCTGCGCCGGGCCAGGAGATTCAAAAGTCCCCCAGCAGATGACAAAGACAAAGCCGCTTTTGCCTTTGCCGGCTTCACGGTTGACCCTAAACGGTTTAAGATTGCAGGCACCAACAAAAATTTTGATTTATCAAAAAGGGAAATTGATCTGCTCAGACTCTTTGCCGGCCACCCCGGTGAAGTCCTGGACCGGGACACCATTTTAAACCGTATCTGGGGTGTGGAATATGGGGGAACAACCCGGACCCTTGACCAGCATATTGCCATTTTAAGAAAAAAAATTGAAAAAAACCCTGCAACCCCCGCAATCATTACCACCGTTCACGGTGTGGGATACAGGTTTGAATCAGATGAATAGCTACACCGACTCTTTTTCCAGAATGCTCAACCCAACGACTTTGTGCCCGGGATGCCGTCCTTGTTCAGGATCTGAAATATGACGAATTTCCACCTTGTACACCTCCAAAGCAAGGCCGATTCCCTCCCGGCGGAGGGTAACTGAAAATACCTGACCCTCCCGGATATGATCCAATATCTTGGAATCCTGTTTTACCAGGATACCCAAACCTGTATAACTCCAGTCCCTTAAGGGAAACTGGTAAACAATCATGGAACCTGGGAACGTAAATTCAACACTGGCACCGTCGGTAGCCGCTGTTCGCACCTGTGTGCGAAGATCTTCGCTTTCTGAATAATTATCTTTTGCCATAATCGCCCTGATCGTTAAATTAAAATTAGCGTATATATTAAGCCCTTTTACCTAATCAAATCAACAAATTGTTATCCTGCACAGCAATTGTATGAATACAAATATTTAAATTTTTATGAATTCTTGTAAAAAATTATAAAACATTCAATTTTTTCATGAATTTTTCCTTATATATTCAATATTTTCATGAAAATATTGACATAAATTCATCCCAATCTATATATTGACATAAATCCATCCCAATCTATATAGTGAAAAAACAAACAAAGCCCGTAAAGGAAATCCCGTAAAGGAAATATCGCAAGGAACGTGTTAGGCCCGTGGTCAGAATTAAATCTGCCACAGATGCGCCGAATTTTAAGTCGCCATCAAGGCACGCCAATGGAAGCATATTGAAATATGTGTCCTTTGGCGTAACGTCGAGGGCGGCTTAAAAGACAAGCAGATGGGCGATTTTATTTTGACCATGGGCCTTAAGCCCTGCGGAATTGGTTTATGAACCAGTAGTATTTTAACAGCATCAAGGAGGTGCCCGTGAAAGACGAAGATATGTTGCCTGAAACACAACAAAAAAAATCTGGAGTCACCAGGCGGTGCTTTCTGAAAACCGTTGCCGGTGCCGCAGTCGGCATTGGTGTATCCCAGGTGGTGAACCCTGCGCTGGTTAAAGCCCTTGAAAAAGGACTTAAACGGCATCCGGTTCTATGGATTCAGGGACAGGGCTGCACAGGCTGCTCGGTCAGCCTGCTAAACAGCGTTGATCCCAAAATTGCAGATGTGCTTTTGAAAGTCATCAGTCTGCAATACCATCCCACAGTAATGGCCGGCGAAGGCGAAACTGCCCTGGAAAACCTGTTTGGCATTGCCAAGGAATATGAAGGGAAGTTTTTTCTTGTTGTGGAAGGCGCCATTCCTACGGCAGCAGAGGGCAAGTACTGTGTTGTTGGCGAATACGAGCATAAAAAATACACCATGGTTGACCTAGTCAAGGAAATGGCTCCCATGGCCGGCTCCTGTCTTGCTGTGGGCACCTGTGCCGCGTACGGCGGTATTCCGGCAGCAGAAGGCAATGTCACCGGTGCCACCAGTTGCAGGGACTTTTTTGCAGACAACGGCATTAACACTCCGCTTGTCAATATCCCGGGCTGTCCGCCCCATCCGGACTGGATTGTCCTTTCGGTCGTACATCTGCTGGAAAAGGGTATTCCTGAACTGGATGACGAAGGACGCCCCATGCGCTTCTTTGGAGAGAATATCCATGACAATTGCCCCAGACTGAAAATGTATGAGGCAGACGAACTGGCCCAGACCCTGTCAGATCCCAAAGGCTGCCGTATAGACCTGGGCTGCAAGGGTCCGTCCACCTATGCGGACTGCTACAAGAGAAAATGGAACAGCGGCCTGAACTGGTGTGTGGATAACGCCGTCTGTATCGGTTGTGTTGAACCCGGTTTTCCGGATGAATCATCACCCTTTTATGAACCGGCATAAT
>JAQYWJ010000070.1:7434-9561 GCA_030145005.1 Desulfobacter sp.
AGCACCAAAAAACTTAAAATCAGCATTGATCCGGTCACAAGGGTCGAAGGCCACCTGAAAGCCGAGGTAGAAGTCAAAAACGGCGTTGTTGTGGACGCCCGCATGTCAGGCGGCATGTACCGCGGATTTGAGCAGATTCTTGTGGGCCGCGATCCCAGGGATGCCGGCCAGATCACCCAGAGAATCTGCGGGGTATGCCCCACAGCCCATGCCACGGCATCATCCCTTGCCCTGGATGATGCATTCGGCGTAACACTTACGGACAACGGACGGATCGCCAGGAATCTGATCCTGGGTGCCAACTTCATCCAGTCCCATATCCTGCATTTTTATCACCTGGCAGCACTGGACTATGTGAACGGCCCGGACACGGCGCCTTTTATTCCCAGATATAAAAACAATGATATCCGGGTACCCAAGGATATCAATGACGCAGGCGTTGCCCAGTACCTTGAAGCCCTTGAGATACGCAAAATCTGCCATGAAATGGTGGCGCTTCTGGGCGGCAAAATGCCCCATGTCCAGGGCATTGTCGTAGGCGGAACAACGGAAATTCCCACCAGGGAATCCCTGAATGCCTATGCGGAACGATTCAAAAAAGTCAAAAAATTCGTCATGGAAAAATATATTCCGCTGATCTACACCTTAGCAGGGCCTTACGGCGATCTGCTCAAGACGGGTGTGGGCCATAAAAACCTGGTCTCCTGGGGCGTATTTCCCATGGACCGTAAGGGCAACACCTTGTTGAAACCAGGCGTTTACACAGACGGAAAAGACTATAAAGTGGACCCCGCCCAAATCAAAGAATATGTTAAATGCTCCTGGTTTGAAGACGGCACCACAGGCCTGAATCCCACCAAGGGACAGACCCGTCCTGAACCGGGAAAAGCCGGCGCCTACTCCTTTATCAAGGCGCCCAGATACAATGGCAAACCCCATGAAGGCGGTCCTTTGGCCAGAATGTGGCTCACCAATCCGGAACTGTCCAAAACCGGTCAAAAAGCCCTGGGTGTTAAAAAGCTGCGTGATATCGGCGATGCCTGCTTCTCAATTTTGGGTCGCCATGTGGCAAGAGCTGAAGAGACCGCCCTGATTGCCAACGCGGTTGAACAATGGCTTGCCGAAGCCACCCCGGGCAAAGAGACCTTTGTCCCGGCGGACATCCCCGAGAGCGCAGAAGGTCTTGGCATGACAGAAGCCCCCAGGGGCGCGCTTCTCCACTATGTGGACATCAAGAACTCCGTGATATCCAATTACCAGATCACCTCTCCCACCACCTGGAACGCCAACCCCATGGATGACATAGGGCAAAGAGGCCCCATTGAAGAGGCTCTGATCGGCATACCCGTACCTGATGTGGACAATCCGGTGAATGTCGGTCGCCTGATACGCGCCTACGACCCCTGACTGGGCTGCGCCGTCCACGTGCTGGACGCAGATACCGGCAAGGAAATCAAAGTGGAAGTTCCTCTGTAATGGAAAACATCCCTTTCTGATCAAACAACAAAAACAATAGGGGGGCGGTTTACAGCCTCTCTATTATTTTTTATATCAAAAACAGACGAATCGAAAATCAAATAATGAAAAAATTACTGGTGCTTGGTGTGGGAAATATCCTGATGCAGGACGAAGGCATCGGCGTCCACGCCATCAATGAATTCTGGAAGGAAAAAGAGGACTGGAAAGACGCGGATGTGGACTTCATCGACGGCGGCACCTTTACCCAAGACATCTTTTACCTGTTTGAAGCGTATGAAAATGTTCTGGTACTGGATATTGTCCGGGCCAACCAGACACCCGGCACCATTTTTTGTCTGGAAGAGAACCAGTTGAGAAAAGATAAAAAGCAGATGCTCTCTTTGCACGACATTGATCTTTTAGACTCTTTAGGTATGGCTGAAATGCGAGGACACAGGCCCTATCTCAGGGTGGTGGGCATTGAACCGGCCACCATTGACTGGGGAACGGAACTCACCCCGGCTCTAGCAGCCGCCCTTCCCGATTATTTAAGAATTGTTCGAAAATACATTAATGAGATCCTTGGATCATCCGACACGGCCTGATATGGCGCCCCCCATAGGCAATTAATCATTAAATATCCACACCCCTCCCGTTGGCGCAAAATTG
>JAQYWJ010000071.1 GCA_030145005.1 Desulfobacter sp.
AATGTCGGATTTGAAAAAATAGATACCACTGATTTTACCCGGCTTTTGCCGGAGGACCAGCCCGGCATTCTGTCCACGATCGCGTCGCCGACCATTAACGTATATAAGTCGCGCCTGGATCTTTCGGATATGCAGCTTGTTGCGGCAGAGGAGGTTCAGGATTTTATGACCTTCGGATATGTGGTGGCGGCCGCAGCCTCAACAGGACTGCGGATCCCGGGCAGCCGGGTGAGGTTGTTCGGCTATACCCTGGACATGAGGACCACCGGCAATCCAAACGTGGTGATCCTTACCGACAAAGGCTATGACGGCCTGGCCCTTGCCTGCAGCCGGTTCCTGGGAGCTGCCCGGTTCGAGAACACAGCCGGTTCCAAACACATGGTGGTGGTTGACGGGCTGTGCTATGAAACCGATGAAAAAGGCCGCGTCCGGGTCACCCGGGATATCCGCTGCCTGCCCCCCGGCGACTGCCTTATTGAGCTGAAGGACAGCCTTGAATTCTCCCTGGCCTTTGCCGAGGCCGTGCTTGGCCTCCAGTCCGGGGATGCAGACCAGGACGCCCTGCACGCGCTGGTCCGGAACTATTTGGCCTGGATCGGCCGGGTCATCCCGTCCGGCACTACGGATGAAGCGCTTCTGGCCATGAGGGTCCATGCACTGGACCTGGGCGGGTATTCCCCCAACTCCCGGGCCGGTGCATTTGTGCCGATCCTGCCCGCCGGCGATTATGAGGCCGGCATCGACCGCATTATGGACTACCTCCAGGAGATCCAGCGTCAGATCGCAGAAAATACGATTCAAATCAATCAGCGCAAACAGGCCGAACTCACCATTGACGTGGGCAAGACCCTCAACAAAAACATCATTGAATCCGGAAAGCTTCTCAACGGCCTGATCAAGGCCAATGCTGACAGTGCCGCAGAGATCGCCCGGCAGTACGATGGGGTGATCACCTATAGAAAGGCCGAGGCGAAACTTCAGGAAGCCAAAATCGCGGACCTCAAAAAACAGGTCTTCGAACAGCAGGCCGAGGTCAGTGAAGCCGTACAGGTTTACCAATCCCGGGTTAAACAATGGGAAACCATGGAGCTGATCAAGTTCGGCGTGGATGTGGCCACCAATTTATTTGATCTGGGCACCTCGGTCCTGATTCCATCCAGCTCGATTTCGGCTGTCAAGGACTTGGGCCGGGCCGCCCAGATGATCAAGAAGACCTTGAATGTGCTCAACGGAACCATGAAATTGTACCAGACCGTGTCCGGCACACTCCAGTCCCTGTCCAGCGCGGAAAAAACACTGGACGGCCTGGAGGGCATGGAATTCGGGGATACGGCCAGGATCGGCTGGGACGAGATGTCCATCCAATTGGACGTAGTCATGGCCACAGGGCCCAGCGATGCTTCCGTCACCGAAGCCAAGGCCAAGATGGTGGCAGCCTTCAAGATTCTCGTGGCCCGGGGCAAGGCCATGGTCAGCGCCCAGTCGGCCCTGCACCAGATTCAGCGTGACATTTACATGACCCAGCGCCAGAAAGAGCTGAATATAAACCAGGAGGAACGGCTCAAGGCCCTGACCAACCGGTTGAATCCGGAAAATATACAAGATCTTGACCGTTCCGCCATTGACCTGGTCGGCCTGACCGGACGGCTGGAATACATGCACCGTCAGATGCTGACCACCTTCTCAAAATCGTTCCTCATCCAGGACCAGGCACTTCAGTATGCCTGGCTGCAGCCGGCCACGATGATTTCCAGCTACAGCCTGCTCACCTTTATGAAAGCGCGGATTGCCCAGTCCCAGGCAACTATGAACGCAAAGTCATATCTCCTCCAGTACCAGGCTGCTACCACGGATGAAATTGTATATGAGGTTGACGGGATACTCACCGGCAACATCTCCGGCGGCCATTCCTGCCAAATCGTCATCAACCCGGAATCCAAAGAATTTACCCAGTACGTCAACCTCAGGGTGGTGGGTGTAACAGCAACGGTTGAGGGGGTGAAGTCAACGGACAGTGGAAAGCTGCTGGTACGGCTTACATTTGAAGATTCCCCGTTTGTTGACCGGAATGTCGAACGTCAGCCCCTGACCTTTCACACCCCCTGGCGGGAGCGGACCTACCAGTTTGACACGGCCACCAACACCCCGGAATTCTCGGATAAAGGCCAATCCTGGTCCAACGGCGTCAGCCGGATTACCCCGTTCGGTTCCTGGCGGGTGGATCTGCCAAAGACCGAACTGAACAAAGGGCTGACATTCAAGGCGCACACGGTGAAGGTTCGCCTCTCCTTTGTCCTGGAAGCCAGGATCGTTGACAAACCCGTCCGTACCTTTGCCAATCTGACCGCACGCCGGGCAGCCCCTGGTATGGAAGTTCTTAGGACAGCGGCCATGAATGTCGCTGTTGCAGGGGCGGTTCGCCCTTCATCACCTACCCTGATCTCCCAAATGAATGCCCAGGGAAGCACCACCAATGGCTGGGATATTGTGTTCAACATGGGATTAAGCCAGATCAACGCCTCCCTGCGCGATCAGTACGACACGTTAAAACACGCCACCCCGTATAAAAACACCATTGACGCAGTCACCCGGACCAAGGTGGTGGAAGGGGTATGGGCCATCAAAAAATTCCATATGGAGTACGGGTATCCCCTGCTCACATTTTCGGTGAACAACGACAATACGGTCAAATTACAGATGCCCATTGAAAAAGGCGCTTTGACAAACTGCATTCAGACAGGATCAGACCCGGAAAAATGCGATCCGCCCAGAAGCATCGCCGGTAAAACCCTGACTGCCTTTGTCAAGTTAGCCAAGACCCAGGGTACGGTTCAGGTTGACGGGAAAAACCACAACCTCATGAAGGTTGAGCTGGATATGTCCCAGGGGGCATTTACAGTGGAGAACATGGAGATCAGCGACGAGGAGAAAGTCGAGCTGAACAAGGCCATCAAAGCGTATTTCGCGGAAAATCCCGTGACCTACCTGATCAACCAGCTGGACCTGACCAATATCCCGGTCCTGGATGACATGCGGCCCAACGGTTTCCTGTTCAAGGTGCTCAAGACGCCATCGGAAACCGAAATGCTTCAGATGTTTATCCAGACCGGCAAGCGGGCCTTGCTGAACCCCACATTAACCTTCCTCAACGGCGTGTCGGACCCCCTGCCGTCAGGCATGGAAACCTCCTTGATCATCCGCAGCAAATTGTTTTTCGGAAAGATCCTGCCCCAGTCCATGACCAAGGGCGGGTGGTCTCTGGAAGGCAGGAGCGATACCGACAGTGCCAAGGCATCCTGGGCTGAGTTTACCAACGCGCCGGTGTCTGCCTCCGGCATCAGCCTCAAAGACCTGACCCAGGTTTCAACCTATACCAGCCCCCCCCCGGGAATGAGCGGCAGCACCACCACCACCACCTATGCATTCCCCAACAACACGGTCACCTGGAATCTGTCGGGAATGACATTAAAGCCCACAAGCGGGGGAGACATGACGCTCTCCGGTTCAAAAACACAAACCATGACCATCAAAACGACAACCAGCTATACATACTGGCCCTGCTTTTCAAAATGCACCACCGTTTCCCATGGGTCATTTAACAACGATGCCAAATCCAATGTTTCTGCCACCGCCCCCATTTCCGTGACCGGCGACGGCCGCGACCAGCAGATCGCCATTGCCATGACCAGCCAGGCGGTTACGGTGACAGGCCACCTGGCCGGCGGCGGACCCTCGGGCAGTGATAATCTCCAGGCAAAGGTCAACCAGCAGGTCAAAGAGCACGTGCCCGACCAGGTAGCCGGACAGTTGAATATCACCTTTAACACCATATCCGTTTTCGCCGTTAAAAATCTGCTCTTTCCCGCCAACAACTATATCCAGTTCGCCGAAGCAGCAGTTCCCGGCGATATGCTTGTGCTCGGAAATTTCAAGGCCATTAGCTAACCGTCCCTAAGCAAAACCGTCGGCGGTCAGAATATTCCCGACCGCCGACGGCGCCAAAATCAGTGAAATCCAGCCGGCAGAACAGGAAAAATTAAAGGCCCAGGGCTTTTCGGCAGTACAGCAATTCCCCGGGGTCACCGGTGTGTTTACCCGGATCATCCGATAACTTAACCGTGAACCGGCCTTCCATACCGGGTTCCGGTTGTACCCAGGATAATTTGATCACAATATTCAAAGGGTCAACCCCCACATCATTGGTCAGATTCGTGCCGATGCCATAGGAGTCCTTTACCTGTCCCCGGCAGAACGTATGAATTTTAATTGCCCGTTCCACATCCAGGCCGTCTGAAAACACAATGGCTTTAGTAGTCGGATCAATACCCTTTTCCCGGTAATGGCTGAGGATGTTCCGGGTAAAAATTTCAGGGTCCCCGGAATCGTGGCGGACACCGGAAAACCGGCCGGCACGGTCCCTGGTAAAGGCCTTTAAAAAAACGTTCGTGGTAAAGGTATCGGTCAGCGCAATGCCCAGCACATCAGGGTATACCTTAAGCCAGGCATCCATGGCAGCGGCATTTGCCGTGGCATAATCGGTTAACGCCGAATGGAACATAATCCATTCATGGGCCAGGGTCCCCACCGGGGCAAGTCCGTAAATTCTGGCAAAATGCACATTGGAGGTGCCGGCCAGGCGGTGGTGATCCAGCGCCAGAACATCCTCAAGAAAATGGGCGTGGTTGACTGCTGAAAATCGCCGCCGGGTACCGAATTCCACAAAATTCACGCCGGCATTGGACATCATTTGCGCCTTGGTCCGGTTGCGCTCCCGGATGGCTTGCCTGGACAAAATTTCAGGGGAGGTGACCTTGAAATAGGTTTCGGAAATAATGGCCATCAGCGGCACTTCCCATAAAATGGTCCGGCACCATGGCCCCTCCACCCTGACAGAAAGTGTATGCCCCTGCCGGCAAATTTCAACCTGGTCAGGGTCATAGCGGTAAGAAGATAGATAATCCAGGTACGCTTTTGTAAAATAGGGGCAGGCGTTTTCCAGCCACGCACGTTCATCACGGTTCAAACTTAAACCTGCCATCTGCGCCACCCGGTCTTTAATCAAGCCGGCAAAGCCTGCAGGAAAGGGGGTGCGACCCCGGTTCGTCAGTTCATACCGGACCCGGGCCTTGGGATACAGCCGATACACGGCCTGCTGCATGGTGAATTTATACAGATCATTGTCAAGTATAGTCTCAATCATGGGCTATAATATATTCTAAAAAAATTTTGTGTATGACGGCTAAAAGGATTATCTTAGGGTATAATTTTCAAAAAGGATAGAGACTTTATGCAGATCAATACAAAACAGGACCATACCGCCGTGGTTGTTGTGGATATCCAGGCAGACTTTACCCAGGCCATGCAAGGCAGCCTGGCCGTTGGGGGCGCTGACCGGGAATACCTTGATGCGGCAGAAACCGAAACCCGTCGGCTCAAGGCACTTGGTTATCCCGTATATGCCACCCAGGACCGGCACCCGGCAAACCACATTTCCTTTTTTTCCAACCACGACAATGCCAAACCCTATGATGTCATTGAAATTGGGGGTCGCCAACAGGTATTATGGCCCCCCCATTGTATCCAGGACAGCCCCAATGCCCGGATTTTGATGGATGAGTCCCTTTTTACGGCTATTGTAAAAAAAGGCATGGATCCGGCCTTTGATTCCTATTCCGGTTTTTTTGATGACGGGAAAAAAGAGACCGGCCTGGCAGATATCCTTAAAGACGCAGGCATAAAAAAGCTCATCATTTACGGACTGGCAACGGATTATTGCGTCAGGGCCACGGTCATGGATGCTAGAATGCTCGGGTTTGACGTGACACTGATCAAAGACCTGTGCCGGGGCGTTGCCCCGGAAAGCACGGCAGCGGCGTTGGAAGAGATGAAGGCGGCCGGTGTCGATATTCGCTGAAAACCGTTTGACCGGGAAAATCATAAGTCCCGGCCAGTCCGGCTATATATTGTCCAAAAAATCGTACCTAAACGGCTCCCCGTGTTTGGACGGCTCGTTATAGGAGCGCATGCTCACAAAGTTGCCCAGATGCAAGGCGCATAAAAATTTGCAATCCTCACATACATTAGTATGCTCCGGTTGCAAATTTTTATGCAACGCCGCAGATAGGTGACTTTTCGTTCAAACATCCGCTATTTGAAACTGCGTTCAAACAGATCCTGCATCGCAGCCGCAGCATCATCGGTGAGATTCCGGGTGCCTGTTCCTGCAAAGGATTTATGATGAATCACGGGGGTGACCATCTGCCAGTCATTATTCACCCAGGAAAACCAGGCTTTCCTGTCCTGCTCATAAACAAATATTGGACGGTTAAAAATTTTGCCCAACTCCACACCCCAGCCGGTGCCGCCCTTAACGGTCTTGTCCGGCAGGATCCACCCCACGGCAAAAATCTGGTATCCATTATTGACCATATGGAAAATGGACTGGATAACCTTTCTGATTCTATTGCCTTTTGAAAAGGATCTGCCCAGACGAGTCGAGACAATATCCATTGAGATATTCCCCTTTTCAAGCTCCTCCTGTTTCAACAGCCGCATGCCTGCATCCCTGTCAAGAATATTTCCTTCAAAAGAAAAATTAACTTCCTTGACGCCGTACTTTTCTGCAAGTTTTCCAAATTCGGCTTCAGCACCTCTGTGCCCGCCGCTGTAGAGTGTAAATTGAGACGGATCATTATTCATGGTCGTTACTCCTCACATTAAATGTTCACCAAATTAAAAAAACCGGATTAGATTTTAATTTTTAATTGAATGCTGTTTCGATAGATCAAAACTTTATCTTATAAAGATCGGTTAAGATAAGCAAGCTGGAACCTGTGTCAAGGCAGAGATTAAAAAATATAAACGAAAGATACGTCTTCCGTTTCAACATATTAATTTGATGACGGACACAAAAGGGCCTAACCTAAAACTTAGGTTACAAACCGGTGTAGCCATGATAGACTAAGGTGTTTTAATTTAAAAAGAATAAAGAGGTCGTTTCTGTGAAATCAAAAGCCCTTGAAGTCAACCTTTCAGATACCCGGGCAAACGTCACCATTGATGATCGGTATCTTTTGCTTCTTGACTTTTTTAAAGGATATGTAGGTATTGTCAACCGCCTGGAAATTTTTTTAAAGGAATTATCCCATCCGTACCGGAACTGGGCCTTTATTGTCAATGAGTCCCGGCATTTCTCCCTTCAATATTTTCATTTGTACATCAGCGAGCCCGATGGACGAAAGGTCCTTGATCTGCTCTGTGACATTTTTAACTCGGCATTTGAATCCGTATCTGATTCTGAAATCAAATCCAATGCTGCGGATAATCTCATGCAGATTCTGCATTATATCGCCAAATCCGGCACACAAGGCGTTAATGTATTCAATGGCACACTGATCCATGAAATTGAACGTATTTTAGCTCTCCAGGACTCTGATTTTTTCTTTTTTGTCTGCTCCTATTACCAGCCCGACGCCCTGGTCAAGCTGATGACACAAAAGAATGAGCTCCCGGACGACCCCAATTTACGATCCGCCTTAAATAAATTTTTAATTCGTTTTTTTGACGTCTCTTTTGCATTCTGGCTTTGTCAGGAAGATCCTGTGGTGTGGATGAAAAACAATATAGATGAGTGGCGCGGCGGGCCGGATCTACTCACGCTTTTAGACCCGGTATCCCGGGAGCGGATTCAAAAACAGAAACAGGCTTTGGCGAAGATAAAAGCCATGCCGTCCGATGACATGAAAGCCTTATCTGCCCTAATGGAACTGACCGGACACAGGGACTATGTCAAACGGTTCAGGGACATACCCCGACAGATTTTTTCTTTTGCCCCGGAAAAAATATATGGAAAATATGTTAAGCTGACGTTTCTATTTTATATTATTCATGCACCAGGGCTTTCCATGATACACAGGGAAGCTTTGGGCGATATTCACCGCACCCTGATCACCGTGATTGGAAAACGTGGGGATTATAAAAAGGACATGGTCATTGTTGACCAGACCTTTGCCCTGCTCAAAGAGCACAAAGGACGGTATCCGGAAACCGTGCTGGAATGCATCCATAAAATCGGTGATGCCGTATATAATACCGACGAAATCGAGCTGATCAATCATTTCATTGACCGATCCGTGGACCATGGGTTTCAGTTCCCGGATATCTCAGGAACCGGAGAAGACTGGCAGATCAAATGCAATGTGGCCCATGTGAAAAATATCCGGGTATTTCTAACCCTGGTGGCCAGACACCCGAAAAAATCCAAACGCCTGCTGTCCGCATTAATTAGCTCACTGGCCGTGGGCGGCGTGTTTATCCGGGACACGGACCTGTTTCCCCGGGACATTACCACATTCCTCAACGCGGACATCGCACCGGTGTATAATCTGGTCAAACAACTGGCCCGGTTGCTGCCCACCTTTTTCAATGAGATCGGCGCAGAAGGAGAGCTTCGGGATATTTCCACCCGCCTGGATGAATTGGTCTTCCGCAGGGACCGGGTGGTCCATTTTTTACGCAAACAAAGCCATGTGGAAAGCTCATCCCGAATCGTGGACTTTATCCGGGAAGTGATGATGTTCTGGAAAACCCTGGATAAAACACCGCTTAAAACTTATCTGCCCCCGTCCATCTATAATGATATCCCAACCTGCGGAAAATACATTGACGGCCCCCATGCCGTTTTCCGCACCCTGGCTCGGAACAAGCTGAAAACGCCGGCTGATTTTCTTGCCGTCCCAAAAGCCGACATTGAGGCCATCATTGACAAGGCAGAAGACGCAACAGACCTGGACAGGGAACGGGTTAAACTGATGATCCGTTTTCATGCCCTGCTCAATGAAAAATACGGCATTGAGAACCTGGATCTTGAAAGTTATGTCAACACCCATATGTCCCAGGGCCTGCCCGACCCCGGAAATATCCTCCATGCCCTTGGTGAAACCGATCTGGAAAGCCGGATCGGCGGAATTCTGGCCTATATGGCGGAGCTGAAAAATATCATTTTATCCAAGGAAAAATTTGCCGTAAACGAAACCATTTACCACAAGCGCCACATTGCTGTTGATATCCCGTCCATGTACGGGTCATACAGTGAGGCCAAATTTGATGCCCTGGGCATGACCTTAAGACTTGAAAGCGTTATCAATGTACTGTTTGAGGATCTGATCAACAGCATTGACCTGCGATTGATCACCAAACCCACCTTTGTGAAAATATTTTCCGTTCTTAAGCTTTTCCGCCAGGCCCTGGCCCTGGACGGCATTATATCCAACAAGCTGGATACCCAGATTGAATTCTTAAAATACGCCATTAATATCACCACCTGCTCCTTTACCCAGTACCTGGACATTTTCAAGGGATTTACCAGGGCGGTTGCCGATGCGGTAAACGACCATTTCAACAACCTGCACTGCCTGAA
>JAQYWJ010000072.1 GCA_030145005.1 Desulfobacter sp.
GTTCTTTCCACAGGGCTGTTCTCAAACAGGACAGAATAGACTTCAGCACAGATGGGCAGATCGACATTGAGCTTTTTTGACATGTTATAAACGGACCGGGTGGTTTTGACACCTTCGGCCACCATGCGCATTTCCGAAATAATCTCATCCAGGCACTTGCCCTGCCCGATCTGTTTGCCAACAGTGTAATTTCTGCTGAGAAATCCTGTGCAGGTCAACAATAGATCACCAACGCCGGCCAACCCGGAAAGTGTTAAGGGATCTGCACCCAGGCGGATACCCAAACGGTTCATCTCCGCCAAGCCCCGGGTGATCAGGGCAGCCCTGGGATTAAGTCCCATATTCATCCCGTCACAGACCCCTGCGGCAATGGCGATCACATTTTTCATGGCCCCGCCGATCTGGGTACCTACAATATCATGGTTAACGTAGACCCGAAAATTGGGCGCAGAAAACACGTTCTGGATAAATTCGGCTACCTCATTTTTCAGTGCGGCTGCAGCCACCACCGTTGGTACTCCGGCAGCCACTTCCTTGGCAAAACTTGGGCCTGACACCACACCGAAATTGTGGTCGGGCAGAAAATCAATAATTTCGGACAGGATGTCGGTCATGATCATGTGGGTTTTATTTTCAATACCCTTGGAGGCACTGACCAGAATCGTGCCCGGGGAGACAAAAGGTTTCATCTGTGTGGCCACGGCGCGCATGCAATGGGAAGGCACCACCATGAGCACAAGATCTTTTCCGGACACTGCCTTTTCAATGTCATTGGTGGGTATAATCCCCGGGGGCAGTTTGAACCCAGGCAGAAAACTTCTGTTTTCCCGGTAAAGGGTAATTTCCTCTTTTACCTGGGTTTCAAAAACCCAGTGATCCAGGGTGAACCCTTTATCCGCAAGCATTTTAGCAAGTGCTGTTCCCCAGGCACCTGCCCCGACAACGCCGATTTTTGTATTCATTGTATCCATAGACGGTTTTATTCCTGCCCGCCCCGGTAAAATTTTGTCCGGGCGGATCATTGATGTGTTAAAATTAGGTTAATTATTATATATTAATTTCCAAAAATATTCAACTATATAAGTGTTTTAACGCAAAGTCACCCATCTGCGGCGTTGCAGAAAAATTTGCATCTGGGCAACGTTGCGTTCAAACACGGGTTCCATTCAGGCGCTATATTATCTCCGCTTTGCTGCATGCCACCCACCCCACCTTATCTTTGGCAAAACGGATTTTCATGTAATTGTCTTTTTTTTCCAGCACCCGAACCCGTGTACCGGCATGCAGGTCAAACAAGAGGGTGGCGTTATCCATGGTTCCGGAACGTACACCGGCCTGTTCAGCAAGAATAACGGCCTTTACATCCGAGTTAATCCGGTTGTATTCAAGGCCGGCAGCCAGGGTTGTGCCGGCAAAAAGCAGGAAAATAAAAATGCCGATGCCCGAAAAAATATGTCTGCTCCTGGCCTTTTGAACCGTTGCCCAGATAAAAAAGCAAAAAGAGAGTGTGATCGAGGCATACTGAAGCCATTTCAAAGAAACCAGGCCCTGCCAGAAATAAAGGATATTGGAAAAGGAAAATTTAGGTTCTTTTTTATCTTTTAAAAGGCTTTGGGCATAGGCCAGATTAAATTTCAAATCCGGATCTGACGGTGCAAGTTTTCTTGCCCGCTCATACCAGAGGATGGCCCGGCCTAAATCCTTGCTTTTTAAATATGCATTACCGGTATTGTAGAAAAGATCCGGATTCTTCACGCGGGTTTTGGCAATGGACTCGAACTGTGTGGCAGCAGCAGTATAATCCCCGGCCTTATAGGCGCGTACCGCATCCACAAACACACCCGCCTTGTCTTTTACGGCGTGAATTTGTTTTGGAACATTGGTATCAGCGGTATCCTGGGCAGCCATACCCGTACCCCGGGACATGAAAAGGGATAGTCCCACACAGGCCACAACCATGAGCGTACGAATCAGGGATGAAACCTGATCCAGACAGCTTCGTGCGGTGTTCTCATCCATGGCCTTTCCCCCGAAACGGGCCGCATCCATGGTATCCATCAGCTGGGTGACCTTGTTTACGGTTTCCTGATCCCGGCCGCTGTGGGATAGAATCTGCCGGGCCTCATCCCGGGTCAGGCTTTCGCCCCCCTTGCCCCCCCGGGCCAGAACGGCATAGGTAAGCGCTGAAGACAGACCCGGCAGAAACCCGGGATCGTCAGGTGAGATTTTACGCGCTTTTTTTAGATACCCCCATGCTTTTTCACGGTATTGCTCTTTCAGGGATTTTTCCCTGGCGCCAAACCGCATGGCCATACTTGCCGCCCCAAACCCTAAAGCCGGCAGGAAAACCAGAAAAGTGAACCAGAACATGGACAGGCAGGTGCGTGAATGGATACTTGCAATATCTTCTTTGATATCCAGAATATCCCTGTTCCGCAGCTTCACCTCGGATTTTTTGACCTTGGGTGCCGGCGGCGTTCCTGCACCCGTATTTGCGGCAGGGGTTCCATCCACAACGGTCACAGGACCGCCCGGCTGTACGTCAAGGGTTAAAGGCGTTGTGGTAATGGTTTTATACATCTTTGAATCCGTATCAAAAAAGACCAGACAAAGGCCCGGAATAACGGCCTTTCCGGGTACAGAGGCGACCAGGGCCTGCTTGAACACTTTGTGTCCCTCAAATCCCTGTTCAGTGACCTGTACATCCTGGGCCGGGGTGTCTTCATACACCTTGAATTTGTCCCTATCCAGGTTCAGAGCAGGCAAAGCCGCATCCATAATATTTCCCGTTCCCTTGATAATAACGGTCAATGTGGCGGATTCGCCTGTTTTTACCGTGTTTTTGTCCAGTGCACTTGATATGGAAAATTTGCCCACAAGGCCTGAAAAGGGCTGATTCCCTTTATATTCCGGCAAGGGAGAGACCGTCAGATCCACAGCATTGGACACCACGCGCACTGGCTTTGCCGGTGTGGTATCAAAAAAGGAATCGTTAAATACGGAATTAAACCGATCACGTTGTCTGGTCCGCTGCATGGGCACCTGGGCCACAAAAACAGCCGGTGAAATGGTAAACTGCCCGGGTGCGTCCGCCTGGACCAGATATTTTGTCTCATTTACCATGAAAGCCCGGCCGTTGATGGTCCGGGTGTACTTGGACCAGTCCGTCAACTGCTTAGCCGTCAGGCCTTTAAACCGGGGGGGATCAAAGGAGGCGCCCTTGATCCGTTTTGCCACACACAGTTTCAGGGTATACACGGCTTGCTGTCCCGGCACGATGCCGTCGCTGCTCAGGGATGCTTCGGCAAAAAAATCGCCCTTGTCATTATCGGCCTGCGCTGAGGGTTCTTTCACCAGGATTTTGATCTCCCTGGTTAATACGGATTCGCCGTCCCGGACACAGGTGATGGGCGGAATCGTCAGCACGCCGGTTTTTAAAGGAATCAGCATGTACCGGTATATGACCTTATGGCTCCATGTGCCATTGATATAGCTTCTGCTGGACTGGGTACCGGCGGGACTGACCTGAAATCCGGTTATGGAAGATGTATCCACGTCGGCCTCACCACCGTCTACAATCACCTGTAATGACAAAACATCCCGGGGCGTAATACGGGTTTGCTCCACCTGGGCTGTGGCGGTAAAGGCAAGGGCCATGCCGGGCAGACAAAAGAGCAGAACTGCAATTGCCCAGACTGCCATATAAAAATGCGTTCGGGTCATAATCGTGAAACTACCAATCCTTATCATTGTTTCGTACTCCGGTTTGGGGAATCAGGGCCATGCCGGGTTTATCTTCCAGGCGATTGAGACGGTTTTCAAGCATTTTTGACTGTGCCTGCTGCATGTTATCCTGTCCCTTCTGCTCTTTTCCGGTTTTTCCTGCCTGGGTGGCCTGGGCCTGGGAATCCTTTGGTGACATATCCTGATGCTGATCCGTCTGGGCATTATCCGTTTGGGGCTGGTTTGGCTGCCGGCTATTTTTTTCAGGTTTATTTTGCTTATTTTTATCACCCTGGTTTTCTTTTTGAGACTGATCTTTTTGATCCCGGCTGTTTTGCTGATTCTGATCCTTCTGCTTTTGATCCCCCTGCTCATTGTTTGACTTGTCTTTATTTTGTTTGTCCTGATCTTTATTCTGCTGATTTTGCTGCGGCTGTTTTTTCTCCTCAAGCTTTTTCTTTACTAACTCGAGGTTTTCTTTGGCCTGGGTATCATCGGGAAATTCCTTGAGCAGGTTCTGATAATCCTCAATGGCCTTGTCCAGATGATTTTGACGGTAACGGGTGTTGGCAAGGTTATACAGGGCATTGTGTTTAAGCTCCCTGTCCTTTGCATTCACAGCCTGGGCAAAGTTGGATTCAGCCAGGTCATATTCACCGGCTGCATAGGCAGCAGCCCCGATGTTATAATAGAGACGCGGGTCATCCGGGTTTTCAAGCTGGGCGTCAATAAAATGCTTTTTTGCCTGCTGGAACTGCTTGTTTTCCCAGGCCTGCATACCCTGCTTAACCGGGGAAGTCCATAACCCGGCCCGGGCAAGCCCCGGTGCCATAATCCCCATGGCAATGGCCAGACAAATCAATGAACGCCCGCCTTTAACATCGCGTTTCCGGCCAGATCCCTGGGGAAAAACAAGTTCTGCAAGCAGCAGCAGTACACAGGGAAGCAAGGCCCACTGAAACCGTTTTTCCCAGACCTTTTTGCGGCCCTGGGTCAGCTCCTTTCGCTCCATTGTGCCCAGAATATCACCGGAATAGATCTGTTCAAGGTCCATGTCCCCGGCCACGGACCGTACATACCGGCCCTGGGTCATGGCAGTAATTTTTTTAAGCATGGTTTCGTCCACTTTTGACAAAATGATATTGCCTGCGGCATCCTTTTTGAACCCTCCGCCCTTGGCCGGAATTGGAGCACCGGCCGGGTCCCCTACCCCGATGGCGAAAATACGGATTTTCTCTTTGGCAAATTTTTCCACCACGTTGGTCAAGGCGCCTTCATCACCGGCTGTATCCTCACCGTCCGTGATGAGAATGATGGCTTTTCCCGCGGTGGATGAAGGATCTAATCCGTTGTAACAGGTCTCCAGGGCTGCGGTCAAATCCGTGCCCCCCACAGGCAGATAATCCGGGTCCAGGGCATCAAGGAAAATCCCGAATGCGTTGTAATCAAGGGTTAACGGGCATTGCAGCACGGCAGCCCCGGAAAAGGCCACAAGCCCTGCCCGATCCGAGCGCATTAACCGGGTCAGGTCAATGATTTCACGCTTGGCCCGGGTCAGTCTTGTGGGGGAGACATCCTGGGCCAGCATGCTGCGGGAACAGTCCAAAGCAATCATGATATCCACCCCTTTCTGGGTGGTTTTCTCCCAGCGGTACCCGGCCAGGGGGCCTGCCAGGGCGACCACGGCAAATCCTGTGGCAAGTAAGGCCAAAACCGCTTTTGCCCATTTGGGGCCATGGGAGAAGCCGGGCAGAATATGATCAAACATGGAAGCTTTCGCATACCGGGCAAGGATCTTTTTGTGCCGGAAAATGCCGTACACAAGCAATCCTGCCAGGGGCAGAAGTCCCCACAAAAAAAACAGAATATGTGGGTGGTCAAATTTCATATGTGCGTCCTTTTAACCCTATCTGTCAAACCTTAAGGCAGCTCCAGAAGCCTTGTGCTGCCAAGACCCAGACATGCAAGGTAAAGCAGCAGTCCCGGGATCAGGAACAGGGTATAAAGCTCCTTGTAATCCACCCATTTGTCCACCTTGACCTTTGTCTTTTCCATTGAATCAATCATCTTATAAATGGATGCAAGGCTGTCAATGTCCTTGGCTTTAAAAAAGGTGCCCCCGGTCTGTTTGGCAATTGAATCCAGGGCATCCCAGTCCATATCCACCTGGCGATACACATACTGCTTGCCAAAAAGCCCGTCCACAAGGAAAGGGACTTTGCCCCTGGAACCCACGCCAATGGTGTGAATTTTAATCTTTCTTTGGGCGGCGATCTTAGCGGCCTCCTGCCAGGACAGTTCACCGGCATTGCTCTTTCCGTCGGTGAGCAGAATAATGATATTCGACTTGGCCGGTATATCTTCCAGGCGTTTTAGCGAAATGCCCAGGGCATCGCCAATGGCAGTGCTGGGTCCGGCAGCCCCGATCTTCAAATGATCGAGCATGAATGCAATGGTGTTGTAATCCCGGGTCAACGGTAGCTGGGTAAAAGCATGGGTACCAAACACCACAAGGCCGATGCGATCCCCTTCCCTTTTCATGATAAAATCGGAAACCACCCCCTTGACCGCGTCAAGGCGGGTGACAATCTTTCCGTCGCGTTTAAAATCAAGGGCTTTCATGGACCCGGACAGGTCAAGGGCCAGAACAATATTCACCCCTTCGGTCTCCACATTGATCTTGCGCTCTCCGGCCTGGGGCCGGGCAAGGGCAATAATCATCAGGCTTAAGCCCAGCACCTTTACCAGGGGCATGAGACGGGCCGCTAAAACAGCGAAACTGAAAGGCACCCGGGAAGTACCGGTCAGACTTGACACTCGAATACTGTGGCCCGAAAACTTAGGAAGCCATTTGAATGAAAACCGTCTGGTATTTTTGGCCGTGTGAACCAGCAGCCAGATCCAGGGCAGAATAAGCAACAGCAGAAACCAGGGGGAGGCAAATCGAAACATCAGGCATCCTCCGCATCTTCTTTGGCCGGCTCATCTGCGATCATCTGTTCAATCCGGGCCACAAGGCTGCCGGCAAGGGCCAGATCCTGCTCCATACGCCCGGCATCCAGAGTCCCCTGGGCTCCTAAGGGCATATAGCGGATGGGATCACACTGGTCCTGGAACTGAATCAATTCCGTTTTAAGCCCGGTATCCAAGTATTTAAGGCTTTTTACAGCCCTGGCCATCTCCTGGGAGGTCATCTCGGAACAATTGATTTGAAACGTGCCTGAAACATAGGTTTTCACAATACGTCCCAGTTCAAAATAAAAAATCTTGGCATCGTGGCCGAAATCAACCATGCACTGTTCCAGGTCACGGGCCGCTGTCTCATATGGAGAGAGTAGCGGAAGAGCCTGGGCCTCATGGGTCTTGTTCTTTCTTTTTTTAAGCCAGTAACGGATGATCAGGGCAATCAGCGCACAAAGCACAATTGTCCCTGCTCCCCAAAGAAGCCCCCGGACCAATCCCGGATCCATGCCTGTCATCACCGGCGGTCGTATGTCATGAATATCTTCAAGCATCAGCGTCTACTCTCCCGGAGCATGAAATACCGGGTCAATACGTCGGACACACTGTCAGCAGTGGTGACATCCACAAGATCCACCCGGGCTTTGCTAAACACCGATTCCGTCAGGGTATGGATTTTCTGCCGTTGATCCGTATACCATTGCCGCATCTTTTTGCTGCCCGCATCCATAAGCGTTTCTTCCCCGGTTTCAAAATCCTTTACCCGCACAATACCGGCAAAGGGCAGGTGAAAAGCCCCGTCATCAAACACACGCATGCCCACCACCTCATGCCGCCGGTTTAAAAGGCGCAGGCTTTTTTCGTACTCCGGGGAGAGATAATCGGAAATCACAAAGGCAAAACAGCGCTTTTTGCTGATTTTTGCCATGAAATCCAGGACACAGCCGATATCCGTGCCCACACCCTTGGGCGCAAAGGTAAAAATCTCCTTGATCACCCGCCAGATATGGGCAGAGCCTTTTTTGGGCGGGATATACTTTTCCACCTGGTCCGTGAAAAAAATCACACCCACCTTGTCATTATTTTTAATGGCATTGAATGCCAGAACCGATGCCAGTTCCGCCACTTTCTCAAGTTTGCTGCCCGAATGGGTCCCGAAATTTAAAGAAGCGCTCATGTCAATGAGCAGCATGACAATGGATTCGCGCTCTTCCCTGAAAAGTTTGACAAACACCTTTCCCGTACGCGCCGAAACATTCCAGTCAATGGCCTTGACATCGTCGCCCGGGGCGTACTCGCGCACCTCTTCAAATTCAATACCCGAACCTTTGAACACAGACCTGTACTGCCCTGCCATCAGGGTGTTGACGGTTTTACGAGACTTTATATGAATCTGCTTGATCTTTTTTATGATATGGGCAGGAATCATTCTATGATCACCTGTAACTTAATTTTCATGGTACTTCTACGGAATCAAACAAGTCTGCCACCACCTGCTCGGTTGAAATCTCTTCAGCCTCGGCCTCAAAGGAGAGCAAAATTCTGTGACGCAGCACATCAGGTCCGGCAAGCTTTATGTCCTGGGGCGTAACATAAGCCCGGCCTGCAAGAAAGGCTGTAACCCTTGCGGCCTTGGCCAGGAAAATGGTTGCCCTGGGCGATGCCCCAAATTCAATATAATGACCTGTCTGCATTTTGCAGGATTCCGGGTTTCGTGTGGCAAAGATCAGGCTGACAATATACTCTTTGAGTTTTTCATCCACATACACCTGATCCACCAGACGTTTTAATCCGGCAAGGTCCTCACATGACACAACGGGCGATGTCTCTTCTACCGCAGCAAAGCTTGTCTTTTTAAGGATCTCAAGCTCCTGGGCCCGGCTGGGGTATTCCACCAGCACTTTGAGCATGAAGCGGTCCACCTGGGCCTCGGGCAACGGGTAGGTGCCCTCCTGCTCAATGGGGTTCTGGGTGGCCAACACCAAAAAAGGTGCGGGCAGGGCATAGGTGGTGTCGCCGATGGTCACCTGCTTTTCTTCCATGGCTTCCAGAAGTGCAGACTGCACCTTTGAAGGAGCCCGGTTGATTTCGTCGGCCAGAATAATATTGTTGAACAGCGGACCTTTACGGGTGACAAAATCCGTAGTTTTGGGCCGGTAGATCTCGGTACCGGTCAGATCCGCAGGCAAAAGATCCGGGGTGAACTGAATGCGTTTGAAATCTGCCTGGATAGCGGCGGCCAAGGCCTTGACCGCCGAGGTTTTTGCAAGGCCCGGCACCCCTTCAATGAGAACGTGCCCGCCGGTGAAAAGACCTGTCAGCAGGCCGTCAACCAGTTTATCCTGACCCACCAGGGTTTTGCCCACCTCACTGCGGATACGGTTCACCAGAAGATGGGCTGTTTCAATCTGCTTTGTGATTTCTTCCATAATTTGTCAATCCTTATGTTCTGGCCTCAACTTTTGACCTTTATTTCGGGCGGCCGCAGAAATGGCCCGGCCCTGAATGAACAATGTTTTCGTTCTAATATAGTGCGCG
>JAQYWJ010000073.1 GCA_030145005.1 Desulfobacter sp.
GAGAGGGCGTTTTAAATACAGGAGACATAAAAACAAAAATCCCGGCAACCTTTGGATTGTCGGGATAATATTTTTATGTTGGCTCCCCAGCACGGACTTGAACCGCGGACTTAGTGGTTAACAGCCACTCGCTCTGCCAACTGAGCTACTGGGGAGCAGCGTCTCTCAATCAAGACTCGTGGGTTATATATCAGCCAAAATTCTTTGTCAAGCAAATTCAACAAAAAAAATTGACATCCGCTTTTCTTGCGATTATTGTTAACTTGAATCAAAAAATCAACAAAGGAAGCACACCAATGGATATAAACAGTATTCAGGGAATGAACGCCTACACAGCTAATGTGCTAATGGCAGACACGGTTTCTGTCCAGAACAATAATAAAGAAGCAACAGGGGTTGAACCAAATAAGGAACGTACCCAGACTGTTCAGAAAGCCTTTCAAGTTGACATCACACAGGAAGCGTTAGCACTGCAGACTGAAAACACAGAAGACCTCGCCAAAGAAGACCAGGAACAGCAGATAACTCAACAAATCCAGCAAACCCAGCCGATTCAAGGCCGGCAGGGCAGTCAGCTTGATATTATCGCCTGACATTACTATAATAAAACATTTGGACTTGACTGGTATGGACTGGGTCCTACCTGAATTTTTTTATGAGTCTTAAAATGCCAACACTAACCCCTTTCCACAAGAGCGCATTATGATTACTGAAGACGGCATTGTCACCCACGCCACACCCGAAACAGCCTGGATTAAAACTACCCGCTCGGCAGCCTGCGAAAGCTGTGCTTCAAAGGACTCCTGCGGCGTCAGCCATCACCCTTCTGAAGAAATGAACATTATTTTACCAAACACGCTTGGTGTAAAAAAAGGAGACCTCGTGATTGTGGGCATTAATTCAGCCCCCATGCTTTTTTTAAGTTTCCTTCTTTATGTATTTCCAATTATACTGCTCATCATTGGCGCACTTATTGGGGATGCCCTTGCCCCTGTTTTAGAAATGAACAGATCCGCCCTGTCCATGGGGTTTGGTTTTTTACTTTTTGTAATCGCTTTTCTTATCATTAGAAGAAAGCAAGCCGGCATGTCAAAAAAAGACAAATATAAACCCTTTCTGGTTAGAAAAAAAATCCCGCCCAGCTCCTGAAAATTGCATCGTTGTAATAAATAAAATTCCACCACTTTTTCCTTGTAAATCTAAAATCAATATATTATATACGCTTCCAGTTGTGGGTTCGTCGCTAAACTCTAACCCCTAAAATATTGAGAGAAGAATTATGACATCACAACGAGACCTGAAAATAGCTGTATGGATCATGATCGTTCTTTTAGTCACAGGGATTGTATGTTACGCGTCCTTTTCCCCACCTGTTCCTGATAATCCAGTCAGACTGATGTTTCAGAACAAAGCAGGCAAAGTTTTATTCACTCACCTCATGCACACAGATGACTATTCTTTAGATTGTCTGGACTGCCATCACAACCTTGAAGATGACGAAACCTACAACTGCAGTGAGTGCCATGAGGAAACAGGTGATGAAGACATGCCGTCCAGAGCTGACGCATTCCACGCCCAGTGCAAGGGATGCCATGAAGATTATGGTGCGGGTCCGGTAGAATGTAATGCATGTCACGCAAACTAATTTTGTTCAGGATAATGGATAATATCAACCCGAACAAAATTAAGGCTTGGCTAAAGACTTTTACAACACTTAAGGACTAATTATGATTAAACGATCTTTTTTCGCTCTATCCAAACCCAGGCTGACGTATGATCTGCTTGATACGTCCCTGCAATCTGCCCAGGAACTTGCAGTGCCCGGCAGTCTTACCCTTCTTTTGCCTGAAGAAATCGACAGCGCAAAAAAGGCTTTGATCGGCCCGGGAGATGCTGTCAAAAAAGGGCAGAAATTAAAGCTTTACGATGACAGCACACCTTATGTTTTATCTCCTGTTGCAGGTACGATAAAGGAATTTGATTCCTACTCCGATGATTTCGGCAGCACTGGCACCTATATAGTGGTCAAGCCGGATCCATCGGCCCAAGGCGATGATCAGTGGGCCCAGGCAGATCTGGAACAAACCCTTGAGTTTGCCGCCGATTACCTTGGACAAATTCCCGGGGCACTGCCCGTTTCAACCCTGACAAACCCAAACTATGATATCAGGACCATTGTTGTGACAGGTGCAGACGCAGATATTTTGTGTGATACCTGTCAATTTGTATGTACTGCATACGCAGGCTTGATGGTCGCCGGGGCCAAGATCCTTAAGGCGATGACCCGGGCCGACCGGATGTGCATTACAGTGCCTGAAAATCTTTCAGCCCAGGTGGACCTTGATGGTTTCAATGTACTCAGAACTTCTGATACATACCCGTCTAATCTGCCCGCCATGGTAATGAAAGATCATTTGGGCAAGACGCTTTCACCAGGTGCGATCCCTGAAGATGAGGGTGTCTGTTTTATCCGCCCCGAAGCCCTGGTTTCCCTTGCCCAGATTTACGAAACCGGACATCCGGTGTTTGATAAGATCATTACCCTGATTGACAAGGGCGGGAAAAAATACCGGGTCAAGGCCACCATCGGCACACCCATCAGTAAAATATTTTCCTGTTTTAATGTCCAAATCAATGAACGGGACCGGATCATCATCGGCGGGCCCATGCGCGGTTTTGCTACGTATACGGCTCATCACCCCGTGGTTCCGGATATGGATACAATCATGGTCCAGGACAGTGATGTTGTTCCGGAACTTTTGGATAATGCCTGTGTCAATTGTGGTGAGTGCGTCCGCATCTGTCCGGCCAATATACCCGTGAACCTGCTGGTACGGTATCTTGAAGCAAACCTTTATGAAGAGGCAGCAGACAGGTTCGATCTGGAATCCTGTATAGAGTGCGGGCTTTGCGGCTATGTATGCAGGGCCAGGATTCCTTTATATCAGTATATCCGCCTGGGCAAACATGAACTGTTGACCCTTCGTGAAAATGCTTGAAGCTGGGAGAAAGCCAATGACAAACACTAAACTCATCGTTTCCCATGCCCCTTTCTGGCATAACGGAGACAGCCTGTTTCAACAGAATCTGAACTTTTTTATCGCCCTTTTACCGGCCGCACTTTTCGGTATTTTCCATTTTGGCGCACCTGCCCTTGGGGTGCTGGCCCTTGCCGCTTCCTCAGCTATGCTTTGGGAAGTGATCATGTCGGCCCTCTCCAAAAAGAAAATGGCCATCGCTGATATGGAATCTGCGGTCATCGGCCTTCTGTTCGGCATGATGGTTCCGGCCACAATGCCCTGGTGGGTTGTAATTACCGGCACATTTATTGCCGTAGTTTTAGGCAAATTTGTATTTGGCGGTACCGGCGGTAATCCTTTCCATCCAACGCTGGTAGGCCTTGCCATTCTCACGATGTCCTGGCCCGCCTTCTTAGATTTTGATACGGCTTATGTATCATACCAATTTGATTTCACTGCCCTTGCACCTTTGGTCGCGCTGAAATCCCAGGGCACATCCGCCCTGGCCTCCTTTTCCAATTATGATCTACTCATGGGCAACGAAGTGGGCGGTATCGGTTCCACTTTCGGGCTCGGCATCATCATTGGCGGGATTTATCTGATTTTAAAAGGTTACGCACGCTGGGAAATTGTGGCGTCATTCATCGCAGGTATTTTGATCACCGCAACACTTTTCTTTGTGCTCCATCCTGACACATATGCCCCGCCCCTGTTCCACCTGCTTTCAGGATATACCCTGATCGGTGCCTTTTTTCTGGCTGTGGAAAATTCATCCTCACCGGTTAATCGCATTCCCATGCTGATTTACGGGTTTTTAGGTGGATTTATGATCATTCTGGTCCGCAATATCGGTGTCTATCCGGACGGAACGATCCTGGCTATCCTGTTGATCAACCTTGTCAATCCGCTGATTGACATAATAAGACCCAAAGCTCTTGGAAAGGGGGTTTCCAATGCGTGAGATGCTAAGTATGATTGTGGTACTGACCGTTCTCACGGCAGTATCCGGCGGCCTTCTGGCAGTTGTTAAGGCGAAAACCGAGCCTCAGATCGAAGAACAGGTGCTAAAATTTCAAAAAGCCCCTGCCATTAAGGCAATCTTTGCCGATGCCACCAATGACCCCATCAAGGAACGTTTTAACGCCAAAGCCGAAGGCATTGAGCTGCAGATTTTTCCCAGCACTTTGGCAGATGGAGTAAAAGCCGTTGCATTTGAAGCAAAGGGAACCGGATTTGGTGGTCCCATCGGGCTGATGGTGGGCGTAAACATTGACACCGATGAAATCATTGCCGCGCGGGTGACCACCCATTCCGAAACACCGGGTATCGGTTCCAGGGCCAAAGAAGACCTTTCCTTTGTAGGCCAGTTTGCCGGCATGTCCATGGCATCAAATTTTGGCACAAAAGGCCAGGGCGGCGAGATTGATGCCATGTCCGGGGCCACGGTGACATCCGTTGGTGTCAGTCAGGCCGCAGTTGCAGCCCAGGATCTTTATAAGAAACTGAAACCTGAAATTGTTAAACAGATGAATTAATAAGGTCGTTCAGGAGATATAATTATGGCACAATCCCTGGTAAAAGAATTTACAAAAGGACTTTGGGCTGAGATTCCCTTGTTCCGGCTGGTCCTTGGGCTATGCCCGGCCCTTGCCGTGACAAAAACTTGTGAGAACGGCATCGGCATGGGGGTGGCTACCACCTTTGTCCTTTTGTTTTCAAACATTTTGGTTTCCATGCTTAGAAATATAATTCCCTCAAAGGTCAGAATTGCCTGCTACATCGTTATCATTGCCACCTTTGTAACCATCGTGGAATTTATGATGCAGGCATATACCTACGAACTGTTCCTAAAACTGGGTATTTTCATACCCTTGATCGTTGTAAACTGTGTCGTACTGGGCCGGGCCGAAGCATTTGCCGGAAAAAACACCGTGCTACCCTCGGCTGCGGACGGCCTTGGCATGGGTATCGGGTTTACTTTGGCACTGTCCTCCCTTGGGGCGGTGCGAGAGCTTATCGGAGCCGGCACCCTGACTGTGTGGGGCGGCACCCCAATTTTTACAATCGGGCATGGATATATTCCTTTTCATTTCATGGTTGAAGCCCCCGGCGCATTTGTGGGCTTGGGCATGATGCTCTGCCTGATGAACCTCATCGGAAAAAAATAAGGTAAGGAGATATGTAACATGGGTGATTTATTTGTCCTTTCAATCAGTTGTATTTTCATTAATAATATCCTCCTTGCTCAATTCCTCGGCAACTGTCCTTTTCTGGGCACCTCCAAAAAGATGGAAACTGCCGTAGGCATGGGGATGGCTGTTATATTTGTTCTGGTCATGGCAGGCATGATAACCTGGATTGTGGATGTATATCTACTCAAGGCCCTGGATGTGGAATTTCTGCGGACAGTGTCCTTTATTCTGGTTATAGCGGCTCTGGTTCAATTCGTGGAAATGTTTTTAAAAAAGAGTATTCCGGGGCTGTATGCAGGCCTGGGTATCTTTCTTCCACTGATCACAACCAACTGCGCGGTTATGGGTGTGTGTCTGATCAATATCAAGGAAGAATACAGTTTTATTGAGGCCCTGGTATCCTCGTTTTCCTATGCCGCGGGTTTTGGTCTTGCTCTTATTCTGTTCGCCGGCGTCAGGGAGAGAGTTATTCTGGCCCGGGTGCCCAAACCTTTACAGGATACATCCATCGGTCTTATGACCGCTGGTCTGATCGCATTGACCTTTACCGTTTTCAGGGGCATGGTTTAGTTTAACACAAAATATAATATAAGGTGATTGTATGATTCCAGCTATACTGCTAATGCTGGGCATTGGCGCAACATGCGGCATCGTGCTCAGTCTTTCTTCCAAAATTTTTTATGTGTATGAAGACCCCAGAATCGCACAGGTAGAAAACAATCTTGCCGGCGCCAACTGCGGCGGCTGCGGATATGCGGGCTGTTCTGCAGCCGCAGAAGCCATTGTGGCGGGTAAAGAACCCCCAAGCCTTTGTATTGTTAATTCAAAGGACGGTACTGAAGCGGTTTCCATTATCATGGGCGTTGACGCCGGTGCTGCTGAAGCGCCGTTATCTTACAATCTGTGTGAGGGCGGCAACCGGGCTGCAGACAAATACCATTATATGGGTGTTTCATCATGCAAAGCCATGGACGCTATTTATGGCGGACACAGGGTTTGTACTGTTGGCTGCATCGGTCTTGGGGATTGTATCAAGGCGTGCCAGTTTGATGCCCTTCACATGGGTGCCGATGGTCATCCCGTGGTTGACGACGCCAAATGTGTTGGCTGTGGTGCTTGTGAAAAAGCCTGCCCCAAAAATATTATTCAAGTCAGGACCCTGAGCGAAAAACTGATGGAATTCAACCAGGCGTATGATGCTCTGGCACCTTGCGCCCAGACCTGCCCTGCTGAAATCAATATTCCAAAATATATCAGTGAAATAAAAGCCGGTAAATATGACCAGGCTGTTCAAACCATACGCATGAGAAACCCCCTTCTCCTTGCCTGCGGAAGGGTATGTCCTCATCCTTGTGAAGATATGTGCAGAAGGGGTATTGAGGATGAACCGGTTTCCATTAACCAGCTCAAACGCTTTGTTGCTGACTATGAAATGAATTCCGGTTCCAGGATTCCCATTACCTGTGCCCCTGATACCGGTAAAAAGGTGGCTGTAATTGGCGGCGGACCTGCCGGACTTTCCTGTGCATATTTCTTAAGGCGGATCGGTCATCAGGTCGATATCTTTGACGCTATGCCAAAACTTGGCGGTATTATCAGATACGGCATCCCAGAGTACAGACTTCCAAAAAAGGTTTTAGATTGGGAAATCCAGGGAATTCTCGATTTAGGAATAAATGCCTTTACCCAAGTTAAATTCGGACAAGACTTTGGACTAAGCTCTTTGGTAGCCTCTGGTTACCACGCCGTTTTCATGGGAATTGGTGCCTGGGAGGATTATGCCCTTGGCATTGAAGGGGAAGACCTTGACGGATGTTATAAGGGAATTGACTGGCTTTCGAAATTTGCCAGTGGTCAGGAAATGAAATTAGGGAAAACCGCTGCTATCGTTGGTGGTGGGAACAGTGCCATTGACTGCGTCAGAACACTGATGCGGCTGGGTCTTGAAAAAGTGTACATTGTTTACAGAAGAACCCGGAATGAAATGCCTGCCAATCAAGTGGAAATTCATGCAGCAGAAGAGGAAGGCATTGATTTTGTATTCCTTGCAGCCCCAACACGGGTCATTGGAGATGATGACGGCAAGGTTAAAGGCCTTGAATACCTGCAGATGGAACTGGGTGAACCGGATGCATCCGGTAGAAGACGGCCTGTACCGATTGAAGGGTCTGAAACGGTACTGGACGTTGATATGGTCATCTCTGCCATTAGTCAGGCACCGGATCCCTCTTTTAAGGATAATGATTCAGCTCCGAGAATGAAAGACCTGGAAATTACCCGCTGGAATACCATTGACAACGATCCTGAAACCCTGCAATCTTCAATCCCATATATTTTCACTGGGGGTGATTCGGCAACCGGGCCTTCCCTTGTTGTTACTGCCATTGGCGGCGGAAGGCGTGCAGCCCGCTCCATTGACCTGTTCCTGAAAGGAGAACCGGTTGAACCGGTCGAGGATTCCTTACAAGGTAAAAATATCCCTGAATCTATTTTCAAAAAAGTTGATGGCATAACTCCCATTAAACGGGCTAAAATGCCGGAAATACCGGTTAGCCAGAGGCTGGATTCAATGATTGAGGTTGATCTGGTTCTGCCCGAAGACCAGGCTCTTGCCGAGGCTGATCGCTGTCTGAACTGCTGTCGGCTCTGCTACAATCCCGATACAGAATTTCCCATTGCCAAATAATCCGGTACAAAGGGAAAATTAAACATACGGGTCTGACCGCATTTGCGGCAGACCCGTTTTAATTTCAACACTTAAAAACAAACACGTAATTAAACGATTCCCAAGAAAAATTGAAATGCCGAAACAGGACCAATCGCCTGAAAAAAAGCTGGATAGGCCCCATAAAAAGATAAAAAAAACCGTCTTGATTTCGGCCATATTCTGTCTGTGCTTTGCTGCGGTAGCCGGTGCCGCTATGCTTTGGATGTTTTTTTTTATAAAGGCTCCCGCAGCCACACGTTCTCAACCGGTTACCTTCACGGTATCTTCCGGCCAGCATTTATCCATCATAGCTCAAAATCTTAAAGACCAGGATTTAATTTCAAATCTCATTGCGTTTAAACTTTATGTCCGGATAAAAAAGGCAGCGACCCGGATAAAGGCCGGGGAATACGAAATGAAAACCGGCATGAGCCCGGAAACCATCTTGAGTATTCTAACTTCCGGTAAAAGCAAACTATACCGATTTACCATTCCAGAAGGGGTGAATATGCAAGAAATTGCGATCCTTGCCCAGGAAGGCGGTTTGTGTTCCCGGAAACATTTTTTATCTTTATGCAATGATCTTGAATTTATCAATCAATTGGAATTACCAGGTATGACATTAGAAGGCTATCTGTTTCCGGACACCTATTTTTTTTCCAGGGAAACAGACTGTAAAACCTTAATCACAAAAATGATATCCACCTTTAACAAAACATTTAATGATAAATGGAAAGCCCGGGCAAAAAAAATAGGCTTAAGCGTCCATGAAGTTGTCATCCTTGCCTCAATAATTGAAAAGGAAACCGGCGATGGGAAAGAAAGGCCTCTCATTTCATCGGTCTTCCATAACCGCCTAAAACGCCATATGCGACTTGAAAGTGACCCCACAGTAATTTACGGGGTTTCTGACTATCACGGAAGAATTCGATATAAACATTTAAGGCGTGTCACACCCTATAATACCTACAAGATAGACGGACTTCCGGCCGGTCCCATTGCCAACCCAGGCGCTCAATCCCTAAAGGCAGCCCTGTATCCTGCCCAAACAAACTACCTTTTCTTTGTATCAAAAAACGACACCACTCATAAATTTTCAACCAACCTGAAAGACCACAACAGGGCCGTAAAAAAATACCAGCTTAACTAGTGCCCATCCAGAAATAGCCTTTTTGCCCAATTTTTTCGTTGCATGAAAATTTTAATCCTCGAAATATGTTGTATATGCCTGTGGTTAAAATTTTCATGCGCTTTGAACTTGAACAAAAATTC
>JAQYWJ010000002.1:0-31143 GCA_030145005.1 Desulfobacter sp.
GCGGGTTTTTATTCTGTCTGCCTTGATCTGGATGGTTATGCGCCGGCATCCGGCGTGTAACGATAAATCGAATCGTCCCCGGCGTCATTAGACTGCCGGGGATGAAAATTTTTGGACGGTACTAATTTGGACGGTACTAACGGGAGTGCAATTCCAAGTCGTTGAAGAAATAACCAATTTCAAATGCAGCGGTTTCTGGGGCATCAGAGCCGTGGACAACGTTCTTTTCAATGTCCGTAGCATATTCCTTTCGGATGGTGCCTTCTTCTGCTTCTTTGAAATTTGTGGCGCCCATCAGTTTTCTGTTTTTTGCGATAACATCTTGGCCCTCAAGTACCATTACAACAATGGGGCCCGATGTCATGAAATCAGTCAGACTGTCGAAAAAAGGACGTTCCTTATGGACCGCATAAAACCCCTGGGCCTGGGGTTTGCTCAGATGGATCATTTTCATGGCTGCGATTTTAATGCCGTTGGTTTCAAAACGTTTGATGACTTCGCCGATGACGTTTTTTTCTACACCGTCAGGCTTGATAATGGATAAGGTCCTTTCCACGTATATTCCCCTTTAATGATTAATAATAAAGTTAATTGTCGATTTAACGGGCTTGATAAATATCACAGGAATATATTATAAGTCAAACCCGATAAACGTTGGGAATTGAAGGGGAAAAACAATTTAATATAACGGCCATGGGTTGATCTGGTCTGTCAACACCCAGACTCAATCTACAACGAAATATAAAGTTAATTCAATAAGTTATTTTTACTTTCATATAAATAAAGATGGAGCATAATGCTTAAAATAGGCGTGACGGGATCGGCAGGATCGGGAAAAAGTCTTGTGTGTGAGGGATTCCGGCGTATTGGTCTGGTAACCTTGGATTGTGATGAAATTGCAAGGCAGGTGGTAGAGCCGGGTCGGGCTGCGTATAATCTGGTGGTCAAGGCGTTTGGGTCCAAGATTGTAGCTCCGGACGGCACGTTGGATCGCCCGGCCCTGCGACATATGATTGTAGCCACAAAAGGTAGTCGGGAAAAACTTGAATCCATTCTGCATCCTGTTATTATTAGTGAAACGGTCAGGTTGATGGATGAAGCGGTCCGTTCAAAGCAAAAATCATGTGCTGTTGAAGTTCCTCTTCTGTTTGAACTTGGCATGGAAAATCTTTTCGATGTCGTTGTGGTGGTGACAGCTTCGGACAGCACCCTTGTTGACCGGATTTCCTGCCGGGACGGTGTGGACCGGGAAAGTGCCCAAAAGCTTTTAGCCATCCAGATGCCCCAATCTGAAAAGATCCAAAAGGCTGATTATGTCATTGAAAATAGAGGCGAGCCGGGAGCTGTTTTTAAATCAGTGAATGTTTTGTATCGAAAACTTGTCAATCAGCGCTTGACAAAAAAATAATAATATCTTAATAGATTTTTTAACTACTGACGTTTCACATTATCTGTCTTTTTTTTCCGCAGGGTCGGTTGGCCTCCAGATTGTCAAAAAGGCATCCCCAAAAAAAATTGCATTGTGAATTCATACACCCTTAACCAAACTGATGGATCAGACCAGGAGATTGCATGAATCTTGTAGAACTTAATAAGATGAAAATCAGTGAGCTCACCAAGCTTGCCAAAAAATACAATATTCAGGGTATTGGCGGCCTTAAGAAGCAGGAACTGATTTTTGCCCTGCTCCAGGCCAATATTGAAGAAAGCGGACAGATTTACGGTGAAGGCACCCTTGAAATCCTTCCGGATGGATTTGGTTTCTTGAGGGCGCCAGGGTATAATTATCTGCCCGGCCCCGACGATATTTATGTGTCTCCTTCCCAGATCCGGCGGTTTAATCTGCGCACCGGAGATACTATTTCCGGTCAGGTCCGCCAGCCAAAGGATTCCGAACGGTATTTTGCATTGCTGAAAGTGGAAGCCGTTAATTTCATGAATCCTGAAATGGCGGCTGAAACCATTTTGTTTGATAATCTTATGCCTCTGTATCCGGATCGTAAAATGAACCTTGAGGCAGAACCTGATAACTATTCCATGCGGGTCATTGATCTGATGTCCCCCATCGGATTCGGCCAGCGCGGTCTTATCGTGTCTCCGCCCAAGGCCGGCAAGACCATGCTGCTCCAAAACATTGCCAATTCCATGATCAAGGCTCATAAAAATATTGTTCCCATGATCCTGCTCATTGATGAACGTCCTGAAGAGGTGACGGACATGGCACGTTCCGTAGATGCGGAAGTGATTTCATCTACCTTTGACGAGCCTTCCGAGCGCCATGTGCAGGTGGCTGAAATGGTAATTGAAAAAGCCAAGAGAATTGTGGAACAGGGCCATGATGTCGTGATTCTTTTAGACAGTATCACACGCCTTGCAAGGGCCTACAATGCGGTGATGCCGCCTTCGGGAAAAATTTTGTCCGGTGGTGTGGATTCCAATGCCCTGGATCGTCCCAAACGGTTTTTCGGGGCAGCCCGAAATATAGAGGAAGGCGGCAGTCTGACAATTATTGCCACAGCGCTTGTTGATACCGGGTCCAGAATGGATGAGGTTATTTTTGAAGAATTTAAGGGCACGGGTAACATGGAACTCGTGCTTGATCGAAAATTGGCGGACAAGCGTGTATTTCCTGCCATTGATATGAACCGTTCCGGTACCCGGAAAGAGGAATTGCTCCTTGATCCTGAAGTGCTGAACCGGGTTTGGATTTTAAGAAAATTGCTCTCAAGTTTAAATTCCGTGGATGCAATGCAGTTTTTACTTGAAAAAATGGAAGGAACAAAGGATAATAAAGAGTTTCTTGAAATGATGAATTCATAACAGGTAACTTTTTAATAAATTAATAATTATGGTCTTTTATAACGAAGGCTACAAGGAGTGACGTGTAAGATGAAAAAAGACATCCATCCGAACTACACAAAAACAACAGCAACCTGTGCCTGTGGCGCAACATTTGACGTCAGTTCCACAAAAGAGAACATCAAAGTGGAAATTTGTTCCCAGTGCCACCCCTTTTTTACCGGGAAACAGAAATTGGTCGATTCTGCCGGCCGTATTGACCGCTTTAAGAAAAAATACGCAGGGTTTGACGCAAGCAAACTGGTTTAGCTGTTTTATCGGCAGGTATGCAAAAGGGGTCTTGAACAAAGACCCCTTTTTGAATTTTCATCCGGGACAATTTGACCATGATTGAAAAATTAAAAGGCATTGAAGAACGATTCATAAAAATTGAGCATTTGCTCAGTGATCCGGCAGTGATGGCGGATCAGAAAAAGTACCAGTCATATCTTAAGGAACACGGTGAATTGAACAAGATTGTGCCGGTGTTCCGGGAATATGAGGGCGCAGGGGAAGAGCTTAAGGAAGCCAAAGAGCTTCTCAAGGACAGCGACCCCGACATCCGGGCCATGGCCAAGGAAGAGATCCCCGTACTTGAATCCAAAATTACACAGCTGCAGGAACAACTTAATGTTCTTTTGATGCCCAAAGATCCCCGGGATGAGAAGAACGTTATTTTGGAAATTCGGGCCGGCACCGGCGGTGAAGAGGCCGGTATTTTTACCGGTGACCTTTTCCGCATGTACACAAGGTACGCGGAGTCCAAGCACTGGAAGATCGAAATCATTGAGAAGAACGACTCGGCTGCAGGGGGATTCAAGGAAGTGGTTTCCATGGTGAAGGGCAAAGGCGCTTATTCCCAGTTCAAATATGAAAGCGGTATCCATCGGGTTCAGCGAGTCCCTGAGACTGAAACCCAGGGCCGTGTTCACACCTCTGCGGTGACCGTGGCAGTGCTGCCCGAAGCCGAAGATGTGGATATTGACATCAATCCTGCGGACCTGAAAGTGGATGTGTTCCGTTCTTCAGGGCCTGGCGGCCAGTCCGTAAATACGACGGATTCCGCTGTCCGAATTACCCATATCCCCACAGGCGTTGTGGCCACCTGTCAGGATGAAAAATCCCAGCATAAAAACAAGGCCAAGGCCTTAAATGTTCTCAAGTCCCGTATCCTTGACGCCAAGGTCCAGGAAGAGGAGGCCAAGCGGGCTGCGGACCGGAAAGGGCAGGTAGGTACAGGTGACCGGTCCGGTCGCATTCGCACCTATAATTTCCCCCAAGGCCGGATGACCGACCATCGTATCGGGTTGACCCTGTACAGACTGGACAGTGTCATGGAAGGCGATATCCAGGAAATTATTGATGCCTTGAGAACGCACAACCAGGCTCTGGCGTTAAAAGAAAGTTAGTCCGGGAGAGCTGATCTATGGATGTATGGACCATAAAATCCATTCTTTCGTGGGCAGACACCTATTTTTCGCAGCGTAGTATTGACAGCCCCAGGCTTACAGCCGAAATCCTTTTGGCACAGGCCCTGGGGTTGCGGCGTCTTGATCTTTACCTTCAGCATGACCGGCCTTTGGAAAAGCAGGAACTTGCAGCATTTAAAATCCTTATTCGGCGCAGGACTGCAAGGGAGCCTGTGGCTTATATCACAGGGCGTAAGGGGTTTTTCAATGAGCAGTTTAAAGTTGCCCCGGGTGTTCTCATCCCCAGACCGGATACGGAAACCCTGGTGGAAACAGCTGTGGAAATATTGTCGGAAATGGAACAGCGCGGCAGGCAGGCCCGGGTGATAGAGCTTGGGGTTGGGTCCGGTGCGGTTATTGTTTCCATTGCCAATGCCTGTAAAGGTCATCTCTATTTTGGAAGTGAACTTTCTTTGGTTGCACTCTCCATGGCTTGCGCCAATGTAAAGGCCTTTGCCAGGACCCCGATCTCACTATTTAGAGGGGACTGGCTTGCAGCGGTAGCATCGCAGCCGCTGTTTGATCTGATTCTGTCCAACCCGCCTTATATTCCCAGTGCTGATATTGAATCTTTGGAACCGGAGGTCAGGGACCATGAGCCGCGCCAAGCATTGGACGGGGGGGCTGACGGCCTGGATGCCGTTAGGGTGATTCTTGCCCAGGCAGGTGATAGACTTTTGCCTTCCGGTCGTTTGATCCTTGAGATCGGATTTGACCAGAAACCCCTGGTCAAAAGCCTTGCTCAAGGATTTTCCTGGGTGGCTGAACTGGATTTTATCAAAGATCTTGCCGGACACCATCGGCTGGCTGTTTTCAAAAAATAAATTGATTGCTTTCTTTTTTTTTGATATATAAATTTGGATTTTGCTTTTGCAAACATATAACACACGCTTGCGGACCTGTGATCCGGTGCTTTTTTAAAGTCGATCTCGGGGATGAGGCAAGCGGATGAACGTTAAAAACCATTGAAAAACTGGAGAAAAAATGGCTTACATTACAATTAAAGAATTACTGGAAGCAGGGGTACATTTCGGACATCAGACCAAACGCTGGAACCCCAAAATGAAACGGTACATTTTCGGTGCCAGAAACGGAATCTACATTGTTGATCTTCAGCAGACCGTTAAATTGTACAGACAGGCTCATGATTTCATTAAAAACATTGCTGCAAACGGTGGTGATGTGTTGTTTGTGGGTACAAAAAAACAGGCTTCCGAAGCCATTTATGAAGAAGCCAACAGAGCGGAAAGTTATTATGTTGAAAATCGGTGGTTAGGCGGCATGCTGACCAACTTCCAGACCATAAAAAATAATATTACCCGTTTTCATTTTTTAAATTCCATTGAAAATGACGGTACGTTGGAAAACTATCCCAAAAAAGAACAGGCAAAAATGCTCAAGGACAAGGCAAAACTGGAGTTTGCCATTGGCGGCATTTCCAACATGAAAAAACTGCCCGCAGCCCTGTTTATTATTGACTCCAAAAATGAGACGATTGCCGTAAAGGAAGCAAAACGCCTGGGTATTCCCATTGTTGCCGTGGTTGATACCAATTGTGACCCAGATGATATCGATTATGTTGTTCCCGGCAATGATGACGCCATCCGTTCCATTCGTTTATTTGCCTCCCGGGTTGCCGATGCCGTAATTGAAGGCCGTCAGATCTGGGAAGAACGGCAGCGTGCGAAGTCAGACAAGGATGAGGGCGTTGGTAAGGCATCTGACAATTCAGGTGAACAAATCGGTATTGAGGTTGTTTCTGACGGAACGGACGGACCTGTGATTGAAAAAATTAAAAGAAAAACAGCTGCTTCGGAAGATTCAGAAACCCAGAAATCTGTAGCTGCCGAATAACAGGCATGGGTGGATATCGTCTATTTAAACCCTTAGGCGTAGCCCAAAGCAAAATATAAAAGTAATTCAATAAGTTGTCGTTACTTTTATATAACAGTACAGCCAAGGGCTGACCTGGTTTTTCACTGTGGTTCAGCCCACAACGAAAGTTGAAAGATCTGTGTCGGTTACACAGACTTTTTTATAAAAAATAATAAAGATTTTAAATATTCGAAACAAAGGAGCATACAAAATGGCTGAGATTACTGCACAAATGGTAAAGGAGCTTCGTGCTGCCACCGGGTCGGGGATTATGGACTGCAAAAAAGTCCTGGGCGAGGCTGACGGGGATATGGATAAAGCAATTGATCTTTTACGCAAAAAAGGCCTGGCCAAAGCAGCCAAGCGCGCAGGGCGGTCCACCAGTGAGGGCATTATCTACTCCTACATTCATACCGGTGCAAAACTGGGTGTGCTGCTTGAAGTAAACTGTGAATCTGATTTCGTGGCAAAAACCGAAAATTTTGAAAATTTTGCCAAAGATATTGCCATGCACATTGCTGCTGCCAATCCGGCCGGTCTGGTTCCCGAAGACGTGGATCAGTCCGTCATTGAAAAAGAGCGTGAAATCTACCGCGCCCAGATGCTGGAAGAGGGAAAGCCCGAAAATATTATTGACAAAATCGTGGACGGCAAGGTTGAAAAATTTTATAGGGAAGTCTGTCTGTTAAGCCAGCAGTACATTAAAGATCCCCAGAAAACCGTTGAAGATGTTCTAAAAGAAACCATCGGAAAAATCGGCGAAAATATCCAGATTAAAAGATTTGCACGCTTCCAGATAGGAGAATAAGCACTTGGATATGAAACCTGAGTTTCAACGGGTTCTGATCAAGTTAAGTGGTGAAGCCCTGATGGGTAATCAGGGCTTCGGCATTACGCCCGAAATGATAAACTATGTGGCTGGTGAAGTGGCCAAGGTGTTTCGTTTGGGTGTGGAAATTTCAATTGTTGTGGGTGGCGGCAACATTTTTCGCGGGGTGGCAGGGTCTTCTGCCGGTATGGACCGGACGTCTGCCGACAATATGGGTATGCTGGCCACTGTTATTAACAGCCTGGCCCTATGCGATGCCTTGGAAAAGCACGATATCCCCACAAGGGTTCAGTCTGCCATCCGCATGGATAGGGTGGCAGAGCCTTTTATCCGCAGAAAAGCCATCCGCCACCTGGAAAAGGGCAGGGTGGTGATTTTTGCCGCTGGTACCGGAAATCCTTACTTTACAACGGACACGGCGGCAGTTCTTCGCGCCAACGAAGTCCGTGCCCAGATCATTTTCAAGGCTACCCAGGTGGATGGGGTGTATGACAAAGATCCCCAGGTCCATGATGATGCTGTGATGTTTGATAAGCTGTCGTATATGCGGGTGATTGAAAAACAGCTTCATGTCATGGATATGACAGCCATATCCCTTGCCATGGAACATGACCTTCCTTTACAGGTGCTCAACCTGCACAAGGCCGACAATATTTATAAAGCGGCCACGGGCGGGGAAATCGGTACACGGATTTATAATAAATTAAAGGACGTGTGAATATGATTAATGAGGTGCTTGAAGAAACCAGAGACCGCATGGGCAAATCCGAGAACGCATTTGAAACCGAACTTGGCAAAGTGCGCACCGGAAGGGCTTCCCAGTCCATGCTTGACAACGTTAGGGTAGATTACTACGGCACACAGACCCCCCTTCCCCAGATGGCCACCGTATCTGTGCCTGAAAGCCGGCTGCTCACCGTAAAGCCATGGGACGCTTCAGTTATCAATGAGGTGGAAAAAGCGATATTAAAGGCGAATCTTGGGCTTACACCTTCCAATGACGGTAAGTTGATTCGTATTTCCATCCCACCGTTGACTGAAGAGCGCAGGAAAGAGATCGTAAAAAGCGTGGCCAAAACCTGTGAGGAATTCAAGGTCGCCGTCAGAAATATTCGCCGGGATTCCAACGAGATGCTCAAGGATCTACAAAAAGAAGGTGATATTTCTGAAGACGACAGTTTCAAAGCCCAGAAGCAGGTTCAGGAATTCACCGACGTTTCCATCAAGAAGTTGGACAACATCTTTGCCGCCAAGGAAAAGGAAATTCTTGAAGTCTGATTCTAAGATACAGGTGCCCGACGGACTGGATCTAAACGCGATTCCCGCCCATGTGGCATTTATCATGGACGGAAACGGTCGTTGGGCAAAAAAAAGGCTGATGAACCGGGTTAGAGGTCATGAACAGGGGGCGCAAACTGTCAAGAAGGTCGTCACGACCTGCAGGGAACTGCGCATTGACGTGCTCACCCTGTATGCCTTTTCCACGGAAAATTGGGATAGACCCAAGGAAGAGGTCAAGGCCCTGATGTACCTGCTTAAACGTTTTCTTAAAAACGAAACCGAAGAACTACGAGAGAAGGATATCCGGCTTAATATTATCGGCCAGATTGAACGGCTTCCCGGTGATGTACGAAGGGAAGCTGAACAGGCCATGGCTGCTACAGAAAAGAATTCGGCCATGATTCTGAATCTGGCCTTAAGCTACGGGGCCCGGGAAGAAATTACCAGGGCGGTTCAACAGATTGCCGCTAAAGTACGGTCCGGAACGCTTGGGGACAAAGACATTACGGATAAAACGATTTCTGATCATCTCTATACTGCCGGTATGCCGGATCCGGACCTTATCATTCGTACGTCTGCAGAGTTCAGACTTTCCAATTTTCTCATGTGGCAGGCCGCATATTCTGAGCTGGCTTTTACACCGACCCTATGGCCTGATTTTACCAGGCAGGAGTTTTATCAGATTTTAATTGATTACCAGCAACGGGACCGGCGTTTCGGGAAGGTATGATGCAGCACTTCAAACGATGGCTCACCGCACTAATTCTTATCCCATTTTTGCTCTGGGCTATTATTAAAGGGTCTATACTGTTGTTTGCCGCCCTGGTATCCGGGGTTTCCATTTTTGCGATAGTTGAATATTTTAATATTATCTGTGCCAATGATACCGGACCCATTTCCCAGGCCACCCGGATTATCGCCTATGCGGCCTGTCTGCTGTTGGTCATGGGGGCATGTCTCGGGTCCTGGCCGATTCTTTTTTTTATTCTTGCCCTGAATATGATGGCCCTTTGTGTGTTTGTACTGGCACGTTTTTCTACCTTGCCCCATATTTTTGACCTGGTGGCCCGGCAGGTGCTTGGCGTTGTCTATATCCCTTTGTCTCTGGCCCTTCTGGTTTTTATCCGGAACACAGAAGGCGGGGCTTTATGGGTGATCTGGTTGCTCATAGTCTGTTTTGCCAATGATACTGGTGCGCTATATGTGGGAACGTTTAAGGGCAAAAATAAACTTGCGCCTAAAATCAGTCCCAATAAAACCATTGAAGGGGCTGTGGGTGGACTGGTGATCTCGGTGACGGCCGGGCTCGTGTTTAATCTGGTTTTCTTCCGGGATGTGCCCCTTGCCTTGACTAGTATACCCTGCGCTTTGTGCGTTGCCGTTGCAGGTCAAATCGGTGACCTTTTTGAGTCTGCCATGAAGCGGGTGGGGCGCATCAAGGATTCGGGAAAAATTCTGCCGGGTCACGGCGGTATGCTGGACCGCATTGACGGGTTGCTTCTTGCCATTCCGGCATTCTATTATTTTGCGGTGTTTGTCCTTTGAAAACGCTTACCATTCTGGGCTCTACAGGTTCCATCGGCACATCTGCCCTTAAGGTGGTGGACATGCACCCGGACAAGTTCAGGGTCAAATGTCTGACCTGTGCTACGAATATTGATCTTCTGGCAGCGCAGATAAAACAGTTTAGGCCGGCCATGGTCGCCGTGCTGGACGAACAGCGTGCCGGCCGTCTGGCAAAAATGCTTGCCGGCCGGTTTTGCCCCGAAATCCTATGGGGTGAATCCGGTTTTATTGCCGCAGCCCAATGGGCGGATTCGGATATGGTGCTTGCCGCCATGGTGGGTGCCGCAGGCCTTGCCCCGGCCCTTGCCGCCATTGACGCCGGTAAGCAACTGGCCCTTGCCAATAAGGAAACTCTGGTTATGGCCGGTGACATTGTTATGGCACGGGCACGTGAAAAAGGGGTTGATATCCTGCCGGTTGATTCCGAACACTGCGCCATTTTTCAATGCCTGCAGGGCAACCAAAAACGCGATCTTAAAAAAATTTTTCTCACGGCCTCGGGCGGCCCTTTCAGGAATCTGCCCCATGACCGGTTTAAGTTCATTACACCTGCCCGGGCCCTGGACCATCCCACCTGGAACATGGGTGCTAAAATATCCATTGATTCCGCCACCCTGATGAATAAGGCTTTGGAGGTCATTGAAGCGGTTCGGCTTTTTGATATCAGTGTTGAGCAGATCCAGGTGTTAATTCACCCCCAGAGCATTGTCCATTCCATGGTGGGGTTCAAAGACGGCGGTGTTATAGCACAATTAGGCGAACCGGACATGATGCACGCCATTGCCTATGCCTTTTCCTATCCGGACCGCATGGATCTTAACCTAAATTTTCCTGATTTTGCCGGCATGGATGGATTAACCTTTGACGTCCCTGATTCAAAACGCTTTCCATCCCTTGGATTTGCCTGTGAAGCCTGCCGCAGGGGCGGGACTCTGCCTGCTGTTATGAATGCTGCCAACGAAGCTGCCGTGGATGCCTTTCTAAAAGAACGTATTGGCTTTGCTGATATTTTCACCCTGGTCAGTGGGGTCATGGGGGCCCATACCTGCATTGACAATCCTGAGCTTTCAGGTATTATTGAGGCCGATCGCTGGGCCAGGGAAAAAGCACAATCTCTGATCCAAAATCTTGCGTAACAAACTTTAGGAAAATCGATATGGGTCACTCTCTTTTTGCATTTATCATTGTTATTGGCGTACTGGTTTTTGTCCATGAACTGGGTCATTTTCTTATCGCCCGGGCCTGCGGCGTGGGGGTTGAGGTTTTTTCCCTGGGGTTTGGACCAAAAATTTTTAAAATAAAACGGGGAATGACCGACTATTGTATTTCAGCTATTCCTCTGGGTGGATACGTTAAAATGACCGGAGAGGAGCCCGGTGCTGCTCAAGTCCTGGATGAAAAAGACCGTCATCTCTCCTTTACCCATAAAAGCGTGGGGCAAAGGGCGCTGATCGCCGCTGCGGGCCCGGCATTTAATTTTTTTCTGGCCATCGTGATTTTTTACTTTTTATATCAAATCAGCGGCGTGTACATGGGACTGCCCCAGGTGGGTCAGGTAATGGGTGATTCTGCGGCCATGGCTGCAGGCATTAAAAAGGGGGATGTCATAAAGGAAATTGACAACACACCTGTTCATTCTTTTGAAGACATTTCCCGGATTGTCTCAAAAAGTGAAGGCAAGTCCCTGGCCATTCTTGTGGAACGGGAAGGTGAAGTACATTCTTTTACGATTACACCTAGGATACGGGAAGAGAAGAATCTGTTCGGGGAGACCGTGAACCGGTTTGTGATTGGTATTATCGGCACCGGCGAAACCTTTCACCAGCCTTTAAATCCTGTTGAAGCTGCGGTTCGTGCCGTATCCGATACCTACGGGATGGTGAAACTGACGATTTTGTCCGTGGTAAAAATGTTCACAGGGGCCGTGTCTGCCGACAATCTGGGCGGTCCTATCATGATTGCCAAGATGGCCGGGGATCAGGCCAAAGCCGGGTTTGAAAATTTTGTATGGTTTATCGCGCTCATCTCTGTAAATCTTGGGATCATCAATCTGTTCCCCATCCCGGTTTTAGATGGGGGGCATCTTTTATTTTTAAGCATTGAAGCGGTTAAAGGCAGCCCTGTCAGCACCCGGGTGCGCGAGAGAATGATTCAATTCGGGGCAGCTGTGCTGATAACTTTAATGATTTTTGTCTTTTATAATGACATAGTCAAATTATTCAACGGTGGATTACAATGATTTCCAACATCGAAATCACGTTAAAACAGGATTTAAGGGATGCCGAAGGCCAGTCTTTGGTGAAAAAGGCCAGTGCCTATTTCGGTATTAAAATGGATGATGCTCGCTGCATCAATATCGTAACCGTGGAGTCTGATCTGAGTCAGGACGAACTGGAAACCATACGCCGGGAGGTGTTTACCAATCCTGTTATTCAGGAATCCAGCCTTGCGCCTTTAGATATTGACTTTCATTTCTGTATCTGGGTGGGATTTCGTCCAGGGGTCCGGGATAATGCCGGGGCTACCGCTGTGGAAGCGGTCAGGGATCTTCTTAAAAAAGATTTTTTGGTCCATGAGAACATTTACACATCTAAACGGTACTGCCTGACCGGGGCTGATCTGACCCGGGAAGATGCTGAAAAGATCGCCGGCCAGATTCTGTCCAATGGTATTATCCAGCAGTACAAAGTGTTTGGCAAAGACGAATGGGACAAAAAGATCGGGGCGGATGTAAAACCTGCCAAGGTTATTTTAAATCATACGCCCGGCTTTGACACCATGGATATTGATACCGATGAGATTCTTGCCCAAATTTCCCATGAGCGCAGTCTGTCACTGAATCCCATGGATATTCCTGTGATCCGGGGGTATTTCCTGGATGAAAAAGTTCTGGCAGAGCGGGCGCAAATGGGGTTGTCAAAGCCCACGGATGTGGAGCTTGAATATATTTCCCAGTCCCGGTCCGACCATTGCTGCCACAACACCTTTAACGGCATTTTCAGGTATACGGACACGGAAACCGGTGAAACTACGCAGGAAAATTCGCTGTTTAAAACCTATATCAAAACACCCACCCTGGCCCTGAAAGATACCAAAGACTGGGTGGTTTCGGTGTTATGGGACAATGCCGGTGTGGGCTCTTTCGATGATGAAAACAATTATGTGATCACAGGAGAAACCCATAACTCGCCTTCCAACATGGAAGCCTACGGCGGTGCCATCACAGGGATTGTGGGGGTTTATCGTGATCCCATGGGTACGGGCCTTGGTTCCAAGTTGTTCATGGGCAGTTTCGGATTCTGCGTGGGCGATATCAATTATAACGGTTCATTAAAGCCCCCCCTTCACCCCCGGCGTCTGCTTGATGGGGTTATTGAAGGTGTCAAGGACGGGGGGAATAAAAGCGGAGTGCCGACGACCTTTGGTCAGACCCTGTTTGATCCCGGTTACATGGGTAAAGCCCTGGTTTTTGTAACCGCTTTGGGGATTATGCCCAAAACCGTGAATGGTAAGCCGAGCCATGAGAAAACCACCTCTCCGGGCGAGTTAATCATCATGAGCGGCGGCCGTGTGGGCAAAGACGGTATCCACGGGGTAACGGCCTCTTCCAAAAGCTTTTCCGAAAATACCCCGGCCGGGCATGTCCAGATCGGCGATCCCTACACCCAGAAAAAAATGCATGATTTTCTGCTGATATGCCGGGATGAAGGGCTGATCACCTTTATTACGGACAACGGTGGCGGTGGATTGTCCTCTTCCGTGGGCGAATCCGCCATGCTCTCCAACGGGTGTGAGGTCTGGCTGGATAAGGTGCCCTTGAAATACGAGGGCCTGGACATGTGGGAAATCTGGATTTCCGAATCCCAGGAGCGCATGACCATTGCCATCAAGCCCGAAAACCTGGACCGGTTTATGGCTTTGTCTGATCTTCATGAGGTTGAATCCACGGTTATCGGAAAATATACGGATTCAGGCAAACTGCATATCAAATACAAGGATGAAACCTGTGCTTATGTGGATATGGATCTTCTTGATAAAGGGTTCCCGGCCTGGGAATTTGAGGCCGTCTGGACGCCGCCTGGGGCCCGCGGACTGACAGAACCCGTGATTTCCACACCAACGGACTTTAATGGCCTGCTTGAACAGATGCTGGCCAGGCCCAATATCTGCGGCAAGGAGTGGATCATCCGTCAGTACGACCACGAGGTCCAGGGCGGCTCCGTGATCAAGCCCCTGGTGGGAATCAACCGTAACATCCCCACGGATGCTTCGGTCACCCGGCCTGTGCTTACCAGCGAGCGCGGGCTTGCCTTTTCCCAGAGTATTTTGCCTTGGTACTCAAAAATTGATGCATATAATATGATGGCCTGTACCATTGATGAGGCGGTTCGTCGTCTCATTGCCGTGGGTGGTTCTTTGGATCACATCGGTGGTGTGGACAATTTCTGCTGGCCGGATATCGGATATGACGCCCGGTCCAATCCGGACGGGAAATTTAAGGCAGCCCAGCTTGTCCGGGCCTGCCGGGCCTTGAAAGATGCCTGCATGGCCTATGGGATTCCATTGCTATCCGGCAAGGACTCCATGTATGTGGACGGCCATCTGGAAGGGGCGTTTGGTGAGCGTATCAAAGTGTCTGCCCTTGAGACGGTTCAGTTCTCCGCCGTATCCCTGGTTTCCGATGTCAGCCGCTGTGTGACCCTGGAACCCAAAACAGCGGGCGATCTTGTTTATGTGCTGGGCAGCACCGGGGATGAACTGGGTGCATCGGAGTATTACGAGATGTTTGAAAAAACCGGTCTCAATGTGCCCCGGGTGGATTTTGCAAAACTTAAAACTTTATACAAGGCCCTGGAAAAAGCCATTGACACCGAACTGGTTGCCTCCTGCCATGCTGTGGGACGCGGCGGTTTAGGCATTCACTTCAGCCTTGTGGTAATGGCCGGCGGACTTGGCCTTGACATTAATATGGCCGGGCTGCCCTTGACAGACGATTTGCCGCTTTCCAGTGAAAAAGCCTTATTTTCAGAGTCTGCAGGGCGATTTATCGTCACCGTGGGCCCGGATAAAAAACAAACCTTTGAAAAACTGTGTAAGGGTCTGCCCTGTGCATGTCTGGGCATGGTAACCGACAGTCATGACCGGCTCAAAATTGCATCAGACGGTAAACCTGTGGCAGATTTGACGATTGAAACCCTTGATTCAGCATTCAACAAGACCTTTGGAGATAAGATATGAGCGGCGCAAGCGCTGTAAAAGCGCTGATACTGACGGGATTTGGCCTGAACTGTGATTATGAAACCGCCTTTGCCTTTGAAAAGGCCGGCGCCTGTGCCCACAGGGTGCATATTAACTCTTTGATTTACGGCGATGTCCGATTGGCGGATTTCCAGATCCTTGCATTTGGCGGCGGTTTTTCCTGGGGGGACGACCATGGGGCAGGGGTGATCCAGGCCCTGAAACTGAAGAACAATATCGGCAAAGATTTACTGGACTTTGTCGCTGGCGGCAAATTGGTCATTGGTATCTGCAACGGATTCCAGGCCCTTGTGAATTTGGGGCTGTTACCTGGATTGGACCAGGATTATACCCGCAGGTCCGTGGCCATTACCTATAATGACTGCGGCAATTTCAGGGACCAGTGGGCCCGGCTTGTGCCCGATGCAGAGAGTCCCTGTGTGTTTACAAAGGGCTTGGGCGTATCTGACTATCCGGTACGCCATGGTGAAGGAAAGGTTGTGGCTGAACCTGAAGTTATTGAACGCCTTGTTGCCAACCGCCAGGTGGTATTCCGGTATGCAGATGAAAATGGTGCGCCTGCAAACGGCGCCTTTCCGGCCAACCCCAATGGGGCTGTGGATGATATTGCGGGGATCTGTGATCCCACAGGCCGAATATTCGGCCTGATGCCCCATCCCGAAGGCTATAATCATTTTGGCAACCATCCGGACTGGCCCAGGCAGAAAGCTGCAGCAAAGCGCCTTGGAAAATCCTTGGAAGAGACCATTACCACCGGGATACGGCTGTTTGAAAACGGTGTGAACTATATCCAAAGCCTGTAAATTCCTATATTTATCATGCTGGGAACCATTGTAAACACCCTTGCCATTCTGGTGGGTACAACCATTGGAATGCTGTTTCGAAACGGTATTCCTGGAAAGTACAATATCACCGTGCTCCAGGCCATCGCCCTGTCCGTCATTCTCATCGGACTGAAAAGTGCCTTGGGTTGCCCGGACATTCTGGTGATCATTATCAGCCTTGCCGTTGGTGCCATTATCGGTGAGTTTTTAGCCATAGAAGCGCATCTTAAAAACCTTGGGGATTTTCTGGAAAAAAAATTTACCGATCCCAACGCCTCAACCCCTTCCATGTCCACGGCCTTTGTTACGGCTTCCCTTTTATTCTGTGTGGGCTCCATGGCCATTGTGGGCTCCCTTGAAAGCGGGCTCACAGGCAACCATGGTACCCTGTTTGCCAAATCCTTTTTAGACGGTGTAACGTCCATTATCCTGACCGCATCTTTAGGGATCGGGGTGGGGCTTTCCGCTGGGGCTGTTCTGGTTTACCAGGGCGCCATAACTCTTGCCGCGGGATTTATAAAACCCTATCTGATTCCTTCGGTGGTCAGCCAGATGTCCGGGGCAGGGGGGCTGCTCATCGCAGCCATTGGATTGAACATGATCCGGGAAAAAAAGATCGCCGTGGGTAACATGCTGCCGGCCATATTTCTGCCGTTGATCTATTATTTTGCAACAACCCTGTTCAAGTAATGTCATGGTCATTGATATTGCATTTTTTCTTGGGACCTTAAGGCAGGAGGTTGATAGCTACCAGGTGCCGGTGGTGGATCTGATTGCCGTTCAGAGCCGGTCTGCCTTTAAAGTGCTTGTGGCCACCATCCTGTCCGCAAGAACCAAAGATGAGGTTACGGCGGTTGCCGCACAGCGGTTGCTGGAACTGGCCCCGGACCCTGAAGCATTGCGGGCGCTTTCCACTTCTCAGATTCAGGAACTGATTTTTCCCGTGGGATTTTACAAATCCAAAGCGCAATATTTATCAAAACTGCCCGAAGCCCTGGACGCCTTCCAAGGACAAGTACCCGATGACATTGATGCCCTATTGACGCTTCCGGGGGTAGGGCGTAAAACCGCCAATCTGGTCAGGGCGGTGGCCTTTGACAAGGATGCCATCTGTGTGGACACCCATGTACACCGGATCATGAATATCTGGGGATATGTGAAAACAAAAACTCCCCTTGATACGGAAAACGCATTAAGAAAAAAGTTGCCAAAAAAATTCTGGAAAGAGGTGAATCGAATTCTGGTTACCTTTGGCCAGGGCACCTGCCGCCCGGTCGGACCCCATTGTTACCGTTGTGTGCTTGAAAAATACTGTCCTAAAAAAGGCGTGAAGCCGGCAAAACCGCCTAAAAAAGGATAAAAACACAATCTGATGGACGACAATAGTTAGCCCTTACAAAACAACGCTTTAATAATGTGCTTGACCATGGCCGGGTTTTCTCTGAGCCTGCGGGTGGAATAACCAAACCATTGTTCTCCAAACGGTACGTAAACCCGCATCCTGTGGCCATCTTCTAAAAGCTTCCGGCGCTTTTTGGGCGTTACGCCGTAGAGCATCTGAAATTCATAGTTGTCTTTTGGTACCTGATATTTGTCGATCAGATTAAGTGCCCCCTGGATCAGGGGCGTGTCATGTGTGGCAATGGCTGCATAGACGTCGTTTTTAAACATGAATTCAAGGTCTTTAAGAAAATGGGCATTAATTTCGTGGTAATTCTTATAGGCAATGGCTGCCGGTTCCACATAGATTCCCTTGACCAGTCTGAAGTTCAGAGCTGCATCGTCTCGGCGCAAATCCAGCATGGATTCCAGGTCTCCTAAGGTGCGTTTCAGGTAGGCCTGGATCGCCAGACCGATGTTTTGGGGAAATTCCTGTTTGAGCCGTCGGAAAATATCAATGGAATCATCCACACAGGGCGAGTTTTCCATGTCAATGCGGACAAAATTGCCATGGGATGCCGCCTCGGCAGTAAGTTCCCGCATGTATTCAAAACAGGTCTTTTTATCGATTAAAAGACCGAACATGGTAGGTTTCACGGAGTAGTTGGCGTTAATTCCTGCCGCTTCAATGGTGCGGATAAGGGCAAGATAGGCATCCCGGTTTTTTGCTGCCTGGGACATGGTCTTGATAAATTCACCAAGAATGTCAAGGGTCACCATAACCTTTTCCCGGTTCAGGGTTTTTGAAACGTTAATGGCGTCCTGGGTGGTTTTGCCTGCGATATAGCTTTTGGAAAACTGCCAGATTAATTTTGGCGGGAAATAGGGCAGGGTCCGGCTGATTATTTTATGTAACATCTTGTTCTCCAGTTATCTTTATTTTGTTTTTAATCTATTCATGGCTTGCTTTTCAACCATTTTATACTTAGGGAAAAAGGAACAGATCCCCTTTATAAAATTCTCATACAACCTTGGGGTTTAAGTTCAGGTTGCATAGTTCAAGGTTTCTGTGTTAATTTACTTGACCATGAAACAGTATGTTATAGACGGCTTTACGCTTAAGGATTACACAGCTTTAAAACAGTATTTTGACACGTATCTTGAGGCTGCCACCGTGGGCGGGATCTACTGGCTTGAGCTGGATCCCGGTATTTTGACAGAAACCCAGGCCGCCCATAAGGCTTGCGGTCCCCATGTGTTTGCCCTGATGCTGGAAGAAACCGCCTTGTCCTGTGAGCTGTTGGTAAGAATTAAAACCAATATCAGGTGTGATTGTATGGGTTATGCCAGGGTTGAGCAGTGCAATTGGCTGATTGACTGGACAGACGCCGTTCTTGAAAAGCTGTCCATTTGTATTTGATATCGGGTCGGAATAATATAAATGCTTAAACTAATACCCCTTGGAGGTCTTGGAGAAATAGGCCTGAACATGATGGTGGTGGAGTATGACGATGTCATTTTCATCATTGACGCAGGCATCATGTTTCCTGAAGACCATATGCTGGGCGTTGATATTGTTATCCCGGCCATGGATTACCTTCGGGAGAATATGGAAAAAATCGAAGGTATTATCCTGACCCACGCCCATGAAGACCACATTGGTGCCTTACCCTACCTTTTGCGCGAAATCCCTCTGCCCGTATACGGCACGGCCTTTACCCTGGAGATTGTGCGCAACAAGCTCATTGAGTTTGATCTCAATACCCGTGTGGATCTCAACCTGGTCAACCCGGGAGAGGTGCTGACCATTGAACCCTTTGACATAGAGTTTATCCGGGTCAGCCACTCCACCATTGACGGTGTGGGTATGGCCATTACAACCCCCGAAGGTGTTGTGGTTCATACCGGAGATTTCCGCATCAGCCACTCCGCCGACATTATGAAAAATACCGATATCTCAAGTTTTGCCCGGTTTGGCGAAAAGGGCGTTATGGCGCTGCTTTCCGATTCCACCAATGTGGAAGTAGAGGGCTATGCCATGTCTGAACAGGAGGTTGCAAAAAATTTGGGAAAACTGGTTGAAGCCTCTCCCGGACGGGTGATTGTTGCGCTTTTCGCCTCCAATGTATTCCGTATCCAGCAGGTGATTGATATTGCCAGACACAACAACCGCCAGGTCATATTCAATGGGCGCAGCATGGAACAAATTACGGATGTGGCCATGCGTTCAGGCTATCTTGACTGCCCCCCGGGCCTGGTTGTAGATATCAAACAGATTCATAAGCTTGAAGACCATGAAGTGGTGATCATCACCACAGGTAGCCAAGGCGAGCCCATGTCTGCTCTGGCCCGCATGGCCTCGGGCGTTCACAAGCACATTAATGTCCGCAAAGGGGATACCGTGCTTTTATCGAGCAAGCATATCCCGGGTAATGAAAAAGCCATTGCCGGCATTATTAACAAGCTTTACCGAAGGGGCGCCGAAGTCGTCTATTCCAAGATCGCCCAGATTCATGCTTCGGGTCATGCCCATCAGGAAGAGCTTAAAATGATGATCAACCTGACAAAACCTAAGTATTTTATCCCCATCCATGGTGAATACCGGCATCTTGTGGTACATGCAAGGCTTGCTGAAAAACTGGGTATACCCCGCAGTAACGTGATTGTGGCTGAAAATGGCCAGGTCATTGCCTTTGACAGGGAAAAAGGGGGCAGGATTGAAGAACGGGTGCAAACCGGCCGGATTCTTGTGGACGGAAAAGGCATCGGCGATGTGGGCCGTGCGGTGCTTAAAGAGCGCCGGGAACTATCCGAAGGCGGCCTTGTGGTGGTGACCATGATCATTGATGAAGAGACAGGGGTGGTGCTTTACGGACCGGAACTAATTTCCAAAGGATTTGTATTTGATTCCGCCACAGGCTACCTTGTAGACGATGCCCAGTGCGTGATCCTGGAGATAGTTGAAGAGATTGAAGCCGGGATTGATTCCCGGGTGGAACTGATTCGAAAAAAACTGCAGCGGGCGCTTAAACAGTATTTTGCCTTTGCCATAAACCGCAGGCCTTTGATTGTACCCATTATTATTGAAGTATGAAAAAAGAACTGTTCGGCATCTTTTTAATATTTCTGATTATTCTGACATCGGTAAGCCTTTTTTCATACCATGCTGCCGATCCGTGTGTGGGCAATCATTTTTTGACTTTTCCTGACCAGGTTTACAATCAGTTTGGCCTGATCGGTGCACATGTTGCCGGGCTGTTTATCTTTTTGTTTGGCATCGGCGCCCTGTGGGTACCTTTGCTCCTTTGTCTTTTTGGTCTTTGGCTTATCAGAAAGGAATCCCGGAGAGTCATTTGGCTGACCTTGGCAGGGGGGCTGATTCTGATGATGACCACGGGTAGTGTTTTTTTCCTGTTTAATGAAACCTATGCGTTTTCCGATACCACGATTTCTGCCGGCGGAAAAGTGGGTGGCTGGTTTGCAGGGGGGTTGATTAAATATGCCAATATCACCGGTTGTGCCATATTATTATGTTTTTTTGTGCTGCTGGGCGTTATGCTGATTACCGGCATTTCCTTAAAAAAGGTGCTTAACGTTGTCTGGGGTTGGCTGGTCCGGTTTTCCCGGACAACTACACAGGACATGGCCGAAGGTGCCGGATATTTAAAACAGATCCTGGAAAACAAAAGGCAGGAGAGAAAAGAAGCCGGGCTTGCCCGGGCTGAAAAACCAAAATCCTTAATCGTCCTTCCAAGATTCAGTGAAAAAAACGATGGGGATGATGTTGAGCCTGATATGGATGCCACCGATTTTTCTCCTGTGCCGGAAACAAACGAGGATGTAATCCAAAAAAATTTTGATGCCCCCATACCCAGCCCTCGGAATGTCTCTTCGCCTAAAAAAAAATCCGAGCCCGAAAAATCCTTTGGCCCCACCATTGTGGCGGTGGAAACCGATGACAAAGAGTATGTGGCGGATCCTTACATAGAAGATATCCGGGAAAAGCCTGATTTTGTTCTGCCTGGTTTGTCTTTTCTGGATGAGAAACAAAAAATCCGCAGGCAGATCGACACGGATGAACTCCAGAACAAGGCAAGTATCTTGAAAAAAAAGCTGGAGGATTTCAATGTAAAGGGTGAGGTGGTGGAAATTCTTCCCGGGCCTGTTATCACTACCTTTGAGTATCGTCCGGCACCCGGCATCAAATTGTCAAAGATCGTAGGGCTCTCCGATGACCTTGCCCTTGCCCTTGCCGCTATCTCCATCCGCATTGTGGCTCCTATTCCGGGCCGGGATGTGGTGGGCATTGAGATTCCCAATGATGAGAGAGAACTTGTAAATTTACGGGAAATGATTGCATCCAGGGAGTTTGTCCAGTCCAAATCTTTACTGACCCTTGGTCTTGGAAAAGATCTTCTTGGTCAGCCCGTGGCCACTAAGATGGATAAAATGCCCCATCTGCTCATTGCCGGTGCCACAGGTACGGGTAAAAGTGTGGGCTTAAATTCCATGATCATCAGTTTGCTGTATAAGGCCTCCCCCGATGAGGTCAAACTGATCATGATTGACCCCAAACGTATTGAACTCTCCGTGTATAATGATATTCCCCATCTGATTACCCCTGTGGTCACGGATATGAAAAAAGCCACCAATGCACTTTTCTGGGCTGTCCGGGAAATGGAGCGCCGGTACGAGTTGCTGGAATTGTCAGGCTTAAGAAATATGGGACAGTTCAATGAGATGGTCAGCGAACGGCTCCAGGATATTGCCCCGGACACCTCACCCGAGGATATTGTGCTTCCCGGCGGACTGCCCTTGGAACGGCTGCCCTTTATTGTGGTGATCGTGGACGAACTCGGGGATCTGATGATGGTGGCCTCCAAGGATGTGGAATATGCTTTGACACGCTTGGCCCAGATGGCCCGGGCTGCGGGTATTCATCTGATTCTCGCCACCCAGCGTCCGTCCGCTGACGTGCTCACCGGCACAATCAAGGCTAATTTCCCCACCCGTTTATCTTTTCAGACCTCTTCAAAAATTGACGGCAGGATCATCATTGACCAGGGAGGACCTGAAAGCCTGCTTGGCAACGGAGACATGCTGTTCTGCCCACCTGGCACAGGAAAGCTCATGCGTATCCAGGGTGCCTTTATTTCCGAAAAAGAGATTGGCCGGATTACCTCGTTTCTTAAAGATCAGCGCCGGCCGGATTACAACGAAGAGGTGATTCAGGGCGACGACGACGGCCAGGAAAAAGTGTTTGACGAATCCGACTATGATGAAAAATACGATGAGGCTGTGGCCCTGGTTACTAACGATCGCCAGGCCTCCATTTCTTATGTCCAGCGTCGGTTGCGAGTCGGTTACAACCGTGCTGCCCGGCTCATTGAGATGATGGAACATGAGGGAATTGTCGGACCCCAGGTCGGTTCCAAACCCCGGGACATACTGGTGAAAAGTTATGACGAGGAAAAGACCATATGACCGCATCGCTTGATTTTGAATTTTTAAATACCATCAAGGGGTTTATGGATGACGATGAGGCCCTTCGTTTATATGATCTTTCGCTGGCTGCCTCCAAGACCGGCCCGGTGCTTGAAATCGGATCCTATTGCGGGCGGTCTGCCGCCATTATCGGGTCTGCCTGTAAGCAGAACAGCGGCATTTTATTTTCCATAGACCATCATACAGGCTCCGAAGAACAGCAGCCGGGAGAACAATATTTTGACCCGGACCTCTACGATGAGGAAACGTTAAGCGTCAATACCTTTCCGTTGTTTCGTCAGACGCTTTCCCTGGCAGGCTTAGAAGACACTGTGGTGCCCATTGTCTGTACCTCAAAAACAGCAGGCCGCATGTGGAAGACACCACTTTCCATGGTGTTCATCGACGGTGGGCACTCCTTTGAAGCGGCACATACGGATTTTCTGACCTGGGCGCCCCATATTATTCCGGGCGGATTTCTGGTCATCCATGATATATTTTTCAATCCCCGGGAAGGTGGCCGGCCCCCGCGCCAGGTGTATGAAGAAGCCCTGGCAACCGGGTATTATGATACGCTTGAGATGACCAAAACCTTAGGCGTATTGCAGGTGAAAGATTTAAAGAGTCCCTATCCCTAAGGCGAATCTGATGCCTCTACCACTTTTTTGCGCTTTTTCATTTTTTCTAACGTGGTTTTAAATTTTTCACACGGGTCTTCATAGGATACCCGCTGGGTGAACCACAGGTAATCGGCAGGGGGAACCGGATCAAAGCCTTCAAGGGACAGAGGGGTTAAATACTGCGATAGGTCCGCCGGTTCTCTTTCTATCTCCGTTATGGCTAAATTTGTCTGGGTAGCGGTCGGTTTCAGGTGATGTACCCGGTCTAAGACACCTAAACCATAATCGGTATGGCCTGCCCCTACTATGATGACAACAGGGCCTGCTTTTCGTCCTGCCCCGTCGCGGTCTTTCATTTGCACGGCATTGAACAGTTCAACCACGGACAAGGCCATCCGGTCATTGCGCGCCACCCAGGTATCATATAACCGCTCTGTCATCCGGCCATGATCCATGCCGCAATGAACCGATACAAAAATTGACTTCATGTACGATTCATACGCTGTATTTGAAAGTCCTGTGGAAAATAACTGCTCCAATTCAATGGGGGACAGACCGTCAAGTCCTTTGCGGGTAATCCGGCGCTTTTGGGTAGCGGACAGATCAAGGCCTGCGGCAGGAAAGTCGTTATCTGCCGCAAGCCTTATCAGATCCCAGTAATAGCCCCACATGGTGTCGGATTGGTTTTTCCATCCCAATTTTTCCCGAATCCGTTGTTCAACGGCTTTTTCCATTTTGGGTGAATGCGTTTTTTTGCCGGCATCCACCAGGTTGAGCAGCAAAGGGGTGTCCTGGTATGAAAAAAATTCAAATCCAAGGATTGGCGCGTGCCCATGGTCAATGAGGGCCTGGATAACCCGGTGCTGGATGGCATGGTGCATGGGATTGTCATGCTTTTCGGACAGATAGATTATATCGCTGCGGATAAGCGTGTCCATAAGGCCGGCAAAGCGGACAGGTTCCCCGGTATCCCCTTTGACCACGGTTCCGATTAACGGATCATCGCGCATGACAATTTTGGCCGTTGTGGCACAACCGCAGAACAGACAAAGCACGACTCCAAGCACAGGATAGATCAGACGTTGCATGATTTTCCTTTGAAACATTTTCCAAAACCGCACGAATCCATTTTTATAGTCTGTAGCAAATGCATTGATGCTGTTTTTCTTGCTCGTGCTCGAATTCATAGTCTGGAGCAAGAGCAGGAGCAAGATTAAGAGCACGACTAAGTATCAATTAATTTGCGATGAATCTTAATCTCCATCCAGCAGGCGTCCAAGGCCACCTAAGACAGAGCCTTCCCCTTTAGATGAGCCCCCGGTACTTGGCGCATGGCTGATGATGCGGTCTGCCAGGCGGGAGAAAGGCAGGCTTTGCAGATAAACGCTGCCTTGTCCTTCCAGTGTAGCCAGAAACAAACCTTCTCCACCGAAAAACATCGATTTAAGCCCGCCTGCCCGCTGTATGTCATATTCAATTCCCTGGGAAAAAGCCACGATGCAGCCGGTATCCACCATCAGCCTTTCGCCGTTCAGTTCTTTTTTAACGATGGTGCCGCCGGCATGAACAAACGCCATGCCGTCACCTTCCAGGCGCTGGAGAATAAAACCTTCGCCACCGAAAAAACCGGCCCCAAGTTTTTGATTAAAGGTGATGGAAACTTTTGTGCCAAGGGCTGCGCACAAAAATGCATCTTTCTGGCAGATCAGCTGTCCGCCGATGGCAGCCATGTCAACGGGAATAATTTTCCCGGGATAGGGTGCGGAAAAGGCCACTCTTTTTTTGTCATATGCCTGGTTGGTAAAATGGGTGAGAAACATGCTTTCGCCAGTGAGCGCCCGTTTGCCTGCGCTAAAGAGTTTGCCCATAAGCCCATTGTCTGCAGAGGAACCGTCCCCCATTTTTGTCTCAAATTCGATGCCCTGCTCCATCCAGTTCATGGCCCCGGCCTCGGCAATTACGGTTTCGCCGGGATCCAGTTCCACCTCAACAGCCTGCATGTCATCCCCGAAAATTTCGTAATCCACTTCATGGCATTGCATCGTTTCCCTCCTTTGACATATTGTAATGAAAGATTCACCTTCTTTGGCGGGCAGATAAAATTTTTTAATATACAGCGGATTATATCAGATTTTTCATGTATTTTTCCATTAAAAAGTCATCTAAATAAATGGGGTCACAGTAAAATTCAATTTTACTGTGACCCCATTTATTGGCGGAGAAGGAGAGATTCGAACTCTCGGTGGACTATAACGCCCACACTCGCTTAGCAGGCGAGCACCTTCAGCCACTCGGTCACTTCTCCACAAGTTGTTCTTTTTTGGCGGAGGAGGTAGGATTCGAACCCACGAGGCTTTAACACCTAACGGTTTTCAAGACCGCCGCCTTCAGCCGCTCGGCCACTCCTCCAAAAATCAACCAAAACAGTATAACACCTTGGCGCTGGCGGGTCAATTAAAAAAATGTGTTTAATCCCGGCAGTAGATTTAAAGGGCAGATTTAAATCATTGACACGGGAATTGGTTGGGCTATATTAAGAAGTTTCAAGTTAATGGATGATAACAGGAGAATCCAATGAAACAAAAAATCAGGTTTGAAAAAAATATAAAGGACAATATACTCACTGTCCTTGAATCTGCCGAGGTCGATCCCGGTGTAATTTTGCCTTTGCATGAAGAAGACTACGACCTTGACGCCATCAGTGCGGCGTGCAAAGAGGGGCTTGATGCGTTTCTTGCCGTATTTCGCCGCCGCAGTTTTTTCCCCACCAGGGATCTGTCCGAAAAGTTATTTGAAAACGCCGTTGGATTTTTTGCCGATCCTGAATCGGATAAAATGATAATCGACTATAATGATGTGGACACATTGCCCGGAGAAGATGATTTTTCCCTTGAAGAAGATGATGTGGAGATTGATTCACTGTTAGATGAAGACGGGGACACCAAGGAAGACGAGATTAAAGAAATTGATTCCGAGGACGATACCCCTAAATTTACCCCTGAAGATACCTCTGAACACGAGAATTAATCCTTTATGAAAACAAAAATTAGAACCATGGTCCTGGATGCGGTCCGCACTGCCTTTGAAAAGGGTCTGCTGCCTTCTAACCAGGTACCTGAATTTGAGGTTGAAACCCCTAAATATGAAGGTCAGGGCGATTTTTCAACCAATTTTGCCATGGTGTCGGCAAAATTGCAGAAAATGGCCCCGGCAAAGATTGCCAAAAGTCTTGTTGAGTCCATGTCCGATAGTACCCACACCCATTTGGGCCCGGTACTGGAAAAAATAGAGGTGGCAGGACCCGGATTTATTAATTTCTTTTTATCCCCTGGTGCCTGGCACCCGGTGGTGGACCAGGTATTGAACCAGGATGCATCCTTTGGCGCTTCTGCCATGGGCAGGGGGCAACTGGTCCAGGTTGAATTTGTATCGGCCAATCCCACGGGGCCGCTTCATGTGGGGCACGGCCGGGGGGCTGCTGTGGGGGATGCCGTTGGCAATATTCTTTCCTTTGCAGGTTTTGATGTGCAAAAGGAATATTATATTAATGACTCCGGCCGCCAGATCAGAACCCTTGGCACATCGGTGTGGCTGCGGCTGCAGCAGATGCAGGGAAAAACTGTGGATTTTCCCCAGGACTGCTACCAGGGAGATTATATCCGCGACATTGCCCAAGAGGTATTTGCTACCCGGGGAAAAGACCTTGCTGATGCCGATGAAAAACAGGGCATTGAGATCTGTGCACGATTTGCCGCCGGCAAGATTCTGGCCGGTATCCGGTCTGATTTAGATGATTTCGGTGTCCGGTTTGACAACTGGTTCAGCGAGCAAAGCCTTTATGATTCGGGCCGGGTCCAGACCGCCATTGAAAATTTTAAAGAAAAAGACCTGATTTACGAAAAAGACGGGGCACTTTGGTTTCGCACGGAAAAATTCGGAGATGAAAAGGATCGGGTGGTGGTGCGCAACAACGGACTTACCACTTATTTTGCATCGGACATCGCCTACCATGATGAAAAATATGAACGCGGGTTTGACCGTGTCATTGATGTCTGGGGGGCGGACCATCATGGATATATAAAGCGTATTGATGCGGCAGTGGTGGCCACGGGACGAAAAAGCGAACAATTTGATGTAATTCTGGTCCAGCTGGTCAATCTGCTGCGGGACGGAAATCCCGTGCAAATGTCCACTCGGGCCGGAGAGTTTGTAACGCTTAAGGATATTGTGGACGAGGTGGGAAAAGATGCTGCGCGGTTCATGTTTTTAAGCCGCAGTTATGATTCAGGGCTTGATTTTGATCTGGAACTGGCCAAAAAGAAGAGTTCCGACAACCCTGTCTATTATGTGCAGTACGTCCATGCCCGGATTACCGGAATTTTAAACAAGGCAAAGGATGAAGGCCTCATTGACCAGACAGATTTTAAAACCGGTTCTCACCTTGAAAAACTTGTGGCCGAAGAGGAGCTTAAGCTGATCAAGCTGATCGCAGGGTTCCGGGAACAGGTGGAAAAAAGTGCGGAAACCCTCCATCCCCATGTGATTTTTACCTATCTGATGACCCTTGCCTCGGCCTTTCATGCCTATTACAACCATCATAAGGTTATCATTGCGGATAAACCACTGTCCCTGGCCAGGCTTTCCCTGGTTCTGGCGGTTAAAAAAGTGATCCGCAACGGGTTGGCACTTTTAGGGGTGTCCGCCCCTGAAAGAATGTAGGAGGTTTTAAGATTCGTGGTGTTGGGACATATGGCAGGTATTTTTTAATCGGAATCTGGATGTTTGGTCTTGGGTTGATTGTGGGCAGAGGATCAAGTCCTGTCCTGTTTGAAACCCGGCCTTTCCAGGAACGCCTTGGCCGAATGGTCAGTGAGCTTTCTGCCAAACTGCCTGAAAAGGAAAAAGTAGATCTTAAATTTTATGATGTCCTTGATGAGCCGGTGCACTATCCGGCTAAAGGAAAGACAGACGATTCCGGGGAAATTACCCCGGGTCCGGAAACCGGAAAAACAGCTTCGATAAAGCGGGCACCGTATCATCCCCAGGCTGAAGAGATCCCTGTCAAGCGTAGTAGAAAACTGGCCACCTGGCATCAGGCAGGGCAGGGCGCAGGCAATGATGCAACCCCGGCACCGCCACCTAAAAAGAGAGTTTCGGTCAAAACATATACAAAAGCCGGTGAAAAACAGACCGTAAGCCGGCTTGCCCCCAAGGTTTTAAAATCAAAAATCCAAACGGGTAAAAAAACAGATGCGGTACCCAAAGAAACCAGGCCTGATACCGGGAAAGCACCGGCACCGGCCCATGGTGCATACACCATTCAGGTCGCGTCATATAAGACTTTAGATGATGCTTTGGCCCAGATGGTTATTTTGAATAAAAAAGGGATTACCTCCTACCGGGCCAGTGTGAAGATCAACGGGAAGACCTGGTACCGGGTCAGGATCGGCTCTTTTGCCGATTACAAAGCGGCCCGGGCCCGGCTGGAAAAGCTTGCCGGTTCAGGTGTTAACGGCATGGTCATTAAAAAGGAACAAAAATGAAAATATCACAACAGGAAGTGGAAAAAATAGCCCATCTGGCCCGGCTGGATGTGGATGATGAACTCAAGGAAACCCTGGCAGGACAGCTCAGTGATATCCTTGATTATATTGATACCCTCAAGGACGTGGATGTTGACGGGGTGACACCGGTATCAGGGGCGGCATTCATGAACAATGTGTTCAGGGAAGACGAGCGGGAACCGTCCCCGGGCCCGGATGTGACTCTGGCCAATGCACCGGAACGTGACCAGGATTTCTATGTGGTGCCAAGAGTAGTGAAGTAGTGTTTGAACGAAAAGTCACCCATCTGTGGCGTTGCAACTGGGCAACTTTGTGGGCATGCGCCCCTCTAACGAGCCGTCCAAACACGGGTTTCCGTTCCGGCACAAAGTAGCCCCGAAAAAAGACGAACGCGTAAGGAAATAAAATGAATCTGCATACCCTGACCATTGCACAGGCCCAGGACCTTCTGGCCAAAAAGGAAATATCTTCTGTTGAACTGACACGGGCCTTCCTTGATCGTATTGATAAATATGACAACATTATTTCAGCTTTTATCACTGTTGACCCGGACCTTGCCTTGAAACAGGCCGAACAGGCGGACCGGATTATTGCCAAAGGGGAAAACCAGGCTTTTACCGGCATCCCCGTGGCCCTGAAAGATGTTTTATGTACAAAGGGAGTGAAAACCACCTGTGCATCTAAAATTCTTGAAAATTTTGTGCCCCAATACGATGCCACGGTGGTGGAGAAGTTTAAAGCCCAGGATGCCGTACTCATCGGCAAGGCCAATATGGATGAATTTGCCATGGGGTCTTCCACCGAGAATTCCGCCTTTTTTGTTACCCGCAATCCCTGGAACACAGACCATGTGCCGGGCGGTTCATCCGGCGGATCTGCCGCTGCTGTGGCGGCCCGGTTCTGTGCCGGGGCCGTGGGCACGGACACCGGCGGTTCCATCCGTCAACCCGCCTCCCATTGCGGTGTGGTGGGGCTGAAACCCACCTATGGCCGGGTGTCACGGTTTGGTGTGGTGGCCTATGCGTCATCCCTGGACCAGGTGGGGCCCATTACCCGGGATGTGACGGACGCAGCCATGATGCTCAATCTCATGGGCGGCCATGATCCCAAAGATTCCACCAGTGCACCTGAACAGATGTCTGATTTTACAAAAGGCATTGCCATGTTTAAGGATAAGGGCCTTTCCGGAATGACCGCAGGCATCCCCAAGGAAATTTTAAGCCTTGAAGGCATTGATCCCGAAGTCAAAACAATGTTTGAAAACGCCCGGAAAACCCTGGAAGGGCTGGGCATTACCATTAAAGAGATCTCCCTGCCCCATACCAATTATGCGGTGGCTGCCTATTACATCATTGCACCCTGTGAAGCCAGTGCCAACCTGGCCCGGTTCGACGGGGTGAGGTACGGATACCGGGATATGGATTCCGACGATCTCATTGAGATGTACAAGAAAACCAAGTCCAAAGGATTTGGACTGGAGGTCCAGCGCCGGATTATTATCGGCACCTATTCCCTGTCTTCGGGGTATTATGATGCCTATTACGGCCGTGCCTCCCAGGTCCGGGCCCTGATCATGGATGATTTTAAACGGGCCTTTGAAGAATGCGACATTATTCTGTCTCCTGTGGCGCCCACCCCTGCCTTTAAAATCGGTGAGAAGGTGGGAGATCCTTTGACCATGTATTTAAGCGATATTTTTTGTCTGTCCTGCAATATGGCAGGTATCCCCGGGATTTCAGTGCCTGCAGGTATTTCCTCCACCGGGCTTCCCATGGGGCTTCAGATGATGTCCCGGCATTTTGATGAAATGTCCCTGATCCGGGCAGGATATGGGTTTGAACAGGCTGTGAGTAAACATATTGAATTTCCCGAATTGTAAACCAGGGAAAGCTGAACCACGGAAAGCACGGAAGAACACGGAAATGAGTTTGATTTTTGAAGAAGAGACTTATGTAATTCGTGGTGCTGTTTTTGAGGTCTACAAAGAGATGGGCTGCGGGTTCCTGGAAGCAGTTTATCAGGAGTGTCTGGAGGAGGAGCTAAGCAAACGGGGCATCCCATTTGTTGCTCAGCAGGAGATCCAGTTGATGTACAAAGGCGAACCGCTTCATCAGACCTACAAGTCGGATTTAATTTGTTACAACAAAATCATAT
>JAQYWJ010000002.1:31243-35978 GCA_030145005.1 Desulfobacter sp.
CTGGAGGAGGAGCTAAGCAAACGGGGCATCCCATTTGTTGCTCAGCAGGAGATCCAGTTGATGTACAAAGGCGAACCGCTTCATCAGACCTACAAGTCGGATTTAATTTGTTACAACAAAATCATATTGGAGTTGAAAGCGGTTAAGGATATCGCTCCCGAACATAAAGCACAGGTTATCAACTACCTGAAAGCAACGAACTTGAAATTAGGATTACTGATTAACTTTGGCAGTCACCCAAAAGTACGGATTGAGCGCTTTGCGCTTTAACTTTCAGTGCTTTCCGTGTCTTCCGTGGTTATAAGCAGGAGATGTTGAACGATGGATATTCGAAAGGAAGGTTAATATGTCCACTATCATCCCCCAGGGCAATGCCCTGAAAAACGCCATTGCGTGGGTGTCCGAAAAAAGAAAAGCCCAGCCGGACCTGAATGTGAAAAAACTGGCGAATGAAGCCTGTCTGCAGTTTGATTTAAGTCCAAAAGACAGCGAATTTCTGCTGCGTTTTGTAAAGGAGAACGCGGATACACCTTCATGAGCAGAATCCGCATTCTTCCTGATATCCTGTCCAACCAGATCGCTGCCGGCGAAGTGGTTCAGCGACCGGTTTCCGTGGTTAAGGAACTGGTGGAAAACGCCATGGATGCCGGGGCGGACAGGATTATTGTGGAGATTGAAAACGGCGGGAAAACCTTAATCCGTGTTTCGGATAACGGGTGCGGGCTTTCCCGGGATGAGGCGGTGCTGGCACTGGAGCGGTATGCCACATCCAAGATCTACACCAAGGAAGACCTGTTTTCCATTTCCACGTTCGGGTTCAGGGGCGAGGCCCTGCCGGCCATTGCGTCTGTATCAAAATTCAGTCTTGTGTCCCGTACAGCGGATAACACCGGCGGTACCCGGGTGGATATGAATGGCGGCAAGTTTTCCGGTGTAACAGATACCGGCGCGCCTGTAGGTACCATGGTGGAAGTCAGGCGGTTATTTTTCAACACCCCTGCCCGAAGAAAATTTTTAAAAAGCGAAAATACGGAGTCCGGTCATATTGCCGATGCCTTAGCCGGCCTTGCCATGGGAAATCCCGGGGTGGGATTCCGCCTTGTGGTCAACCGCAGATCCGTCAAGAGCTATCCCCCGGGCCAGACCCTTTTTCAGCGGGCCCAGATGGTGTTGGGTAAAGAGGTGGCGGATCAGCTGTACGAAATGCAGTGGCCGCAAACGGATGAAGACGGGGACAGCGGCCTGCCGGGATTATCTATCCGCGGGGTGTGTGCCAATCCCGGTGTTACCCGCAGTACGACCAACCGGATTTTTCTGTTCGTCAACCGGCGCCTTGTGTATGACCGGGGTCTGATCTCTGCCATGTTCCAGGGGTACCGGGGCAGGATCATGAAGGGGCGGTATCCTGTGGGGGCGGTGTGCGTGGAACTGCCCTGCGACCAGGTGGACGTAAACGTGCACCCGGCTAAACGTGAAATTAAATTTATTACCCCCGGCCCCGTATACCAAGCCTTGTCCCTTGCCGTGGCAAACGCCTTGTCCCGTGGCCAGGATGATAAATTGTCCTATGCCAGGGCCGTCATGATTGAAAAAAAGAATTCCCCAACGCCCGTCCAGGCTGCACTGAAATCCGCATCCCTGTCAGAAACAGAAAAAAAAATGACGCCGGACTTGTTTGAAAGCGTTTCCGCCCCGCAGTCGCCACCTGTGTATAACTCTTTTGATTCTCCCCCTGAATCCTTTCAGGCCGCTGAACCCCGGGAAAAATCCTGGACCCCGGTACCGGAAACAAAACTGCCCGCCCAAGCCTCTTTGGCTGACCATGAAACTCAAATTTCAGATCAGGGTATTACAACGCCACTTTCGAAACCGGAACCGTTTCAGGCAACTCACTCCGGGTTAAGGGTGATCGGTCAGGTGCTCAATATTTATATTGTGGTGGAAAAGGATAACCATCTGATACTGGTGGACCAGCATGCCGCCCATGAGCGCATTGTCTTTGAGCAGCTTTTAAACCGATACAAGCGTATGGATGTCCAGAGCCAGTCCCTGGCGGTTCCCGAGGTTCTGGAACTGAGCCATAAGGAAGCGCTGGTCCTTGAATCCATCATGGCGGATTTAGCCGGTCTGGGCATTCGGGTTGAACCCTTTGGCGGGACATCATTTGTAATAAAAGCCGTGCCTGTGCTGGTGGAGGAAAAGCAGGTGGGGCCCATGGTGGTGGAAATGGTGGAGAAAATCAGCCATGCCAACGGCACGGGTATTAAAGATGACTGGCTTGAAGACGCCCTGGCCACCATGGCCTGTCACCGGTCTGTGCGGGGTGGACAGTCCATGTCACTGAAGGAAATGACAGCGCTTGTGGAACAGTTGTTTACCTGTGAAAATCCCATGCACTGCCCCCATGGGCGTCCCGTTTTTGTGTCCTTTGATGCCCGCAGTCTTGAAAAGCTGTTCAAAAGACTTGTGTGAGATTGGGGGATGGGATATAAACCTTGAGAATTTGGATTTTGTTCAATTTTAACAGGAGTGTAAGAAAAACCCATGCGAAAATTCATGCAAACATTTTTTGCTTTCAAAACAGTGGTTGTTGTTTTGACCTTTTTTGCGTTCTGGGCAGCAGCCGGTACGGGATTGTGCCGTGACGCAAAAACCGTGGCTGTCTTGCCCTTTGAAATGAATTCGTCCCAGGATCTTGGTTTCCTGCAGAACGGTTTGTTCTCAATGCTTTCCTCAAGGCTCTCCGATGCCGGGAAAGTGGATGTTCTGGACCGGGAAACCATTGACAAAGCCCTGGCCGGTGCAAAGGCAAGCGGGCTTGTTAAAGGCGCTTTCAATGAGGGGTCTGCCCGGGATTTAGGCGCGCAGATGGGTGTGGATTACGTCCTTTTCGGCAGTCTTACCCATTACGGGGAAAGCATCAGTTTAGATGCCGCCATGGTGGATGTTTCAGGGCAAAAGGATACCCTTGCTTTTTTCGAGCAGAGCAATGCCATGGGCGATGTTATTCCCCTGGTGAACTCTTTTGCCGGTGATATCAACATGAAAGTGTTCAACCGCAATATTGATAACAAGCTGTATGCCCGGCCCCAGGAACAGAACCCCACCCTTGGGGGGCTGCAGCATGCCGGCGGTGCCGGCCTCTACGGCGGCGGCATGATGGCCATGCAGGCAAGCCAGGGATTCACCACCCATCTTAAGATGGAGGAGGTGATCCGGGCCATGACCACCGGCGACCTGAACAAAGACGGCCGTATTCAGGTTGTTACGGCAACGGATTCTTCACTTCAGATATACCATCTTGAGGGCAGTATGCTCACCGAGGAAACCCACCTGGATTACGCATCCTATTTAAGAATTATCGGGCTGGATGTGGCGGATATTAACGGCAACGGATATCCGGAAATTTTTGTCACGGCCATGACAATAAACAGGGAAACCCTTTCTTCTTTTGTGGTGGAATATAATGGCTCATCCTATACAACGCTTCAGGACGGCCTGTCCTACTATTTTCGTGTGATTGATTCTGCGGCCGGCGATCCCGTGCTCTATGCCCAGGATAAAGGCCGGGGCCCATATGCCGGAAAAATTTATATCATGAGTGCTGCCAATGACACCTACCAGGAGGAAAAAGCCATCCGTGTGCCCAGGGGCACATCCGTGCTTTCCCTGGCCTGGGGACCGGTCCGGGAGGACAGTGGCGATGAATTTTTAAGCATTAACCAGCATCATCGGCTGGTGCTCATCAACGATGCCGGGTCAGATGATTGGGAGAGTACGGAACAATACGGGAAGACCAATAATTATTGGATTACAGGGAACCAGGCTGCAGATATAAGTGTCCGGGATCGGGAGTATTTTAATCCCAGAATCAAATTTCATCCCGTGGGAGAGGATCAGAAAAATAAGGTTTTTCTGATTACAAATAATGAGTTTGGCGGCGGCTCCCTTGGGCGGATTAAACGGTTCAAGGAAGGGCGTGTTGAAGTCATGTCCTGGAACGGTATCGCCCTTGCCCCGGTATTCCAGACCGTACCCTTGCAGGGCTGGGTTTCTGATTTTAATATTGCCGATATAGACAATGACGGAATAGAAGAACTGCTGATTTCCGTTGTGACCCGGTCTAAGATAGCCATCCTTGCCAAGGATAAGACTTCGAATATTATTTCATATAAATTGAAATAATGCGTGGCACTTTAAAAAAATAATTGACAAACGCATTAAAATAGCATTAAAAGGAAAATTAATTTGGTATCCTGTTTTTAAAAGGAAGGCAGGGTAGCTGATTTCAGGCAGTAAATAATTCTAAAAGGAGAAAAAGATGAAAAAAATTATTGTAGCTGTTGCAGCACTTGCTCTGATGGCAGGCTCTGCTTATGCAGCCGATTGGAACTTCTATGGTTCTGCTCGTGTTTCTACTTTCTGGACTGATACCGATGCTGGTAGCGGCCCTAACCCTGACACTAACTTCAGTGAATCTCTTCAAACCAACGCCCGTATTGGCGCTAATGTTAAAGTTTCCGATGAACTGACCGGCCGTTTTGAATACGGCGCTGATGATGGGGATGCCAATATCCGTCTGCTTTATGGCGAATGGGACTTTGGCGCGGGTAAACTGCTCGTTGGTCAGGATTATGTACCCATGTATCTGACTGGTTCAAATCAGGTAGTTGATAATGATGCCGCACTCTCTGGATGGGGCGAAGTTGACGGTAGCCGTCAGGCTCAGATTAAG
>JAQYWJ010000074.1 GCA_030145005.1 Desulfobacter sp.
ATAATTTCCAATCGGCACATCCTTTTTGACCGATATTACATTTATCTGATGCCACCAGTCATCACCAAAATCGAAGCAATAGCCAAAAATATCTTTTGTTTTTAATTTCAAAGACTCAATAGTTGTTTTTGATGCTTTTCCATCTCCATCCTCGGATAAACCATATCGTTTAGCGTTGGGATCATTTGGTCCTCTCCCTCCTATCTGAAATTCATACATATGTTCTTCTTCACGCTCAAAAGCGCCAAAAATTTCATGATGTAAATTTTCCAATGTCTGATTACCTTGAATTTCAATAGTTCTGGAAATAACTGGATTTTGTTCAATAAAATCATCCTTGACTGGCCCGCCAACAATAAATACATTCATAGTATACAAACTGCTGTTCTGTCTATTGCTTGTTTTCTTTTTCGTTGCCATTTTTTTTCCGTTATTATTTTGAGGACTCGGCTCTTGTCGGTGTGGTTATTTCCAGAAAAGGTAACAGGTCAGAGAATGCATCAAATATAATATCCGGTTTCGATGAGGTGATTTCTTCCTGGCTCCCATAGCCATATGTGACAGCTGCTGTCATGATTCCGTTCTTTTTACCACCAGCGATGTCATAAACCCTATCTCCGACAATGACGGTCTTTCCTGGATCAAGGTTTTCGGTTTTGAGAATATGGGCTATCAGCTTACCTTTATCAGTCAGGGAACCATTCAGGTTGCTTCCATAAGCCTTGTTGAAATATTTGGAGAGGTCAAAATGATCAAGTATCTGTTTTGCATATATTTCAGGTTTTGAAGTGGCAAGGAAAATTTTGAACCCCGATTTTTTAATCAGATTAAGGGAGTTATGAACGTCTGGATAGACTCTATTTTCATACAGCCCTTTATCTGCAAACCGTTTTCGGTAAGTGGTATAAGCATGTTTAATCTTATCTTTGTCAGTGGTTTCCAATATTTTAGAAAAAGAGTCTCTGAGTGGTGGGCCGATACACCAGGTAAGCTGATCTGCATGAGGTTTCTCCACGTCGAATTCCTCAAGAGCGAATTGTATGCAACGAGTTATCCCTTCTTTAGGGTCTGTCAAGGTTCCATCCAAATCAAAAAAGATATTTTCAATCATTGTTGCCTGCTTTATTTGTCTTATCTGTCCATGAGTTTCCAATCCACTCTAAAAACCCCAACGAGGCTGGGTCAGGTCTTGAAATATCACTTTTTCCTTTGATTAATAGTTTTGTCCGCAGTCTCTTTCCCTGTCAGTCCTATGATGATTTGAAATCCTTGATCATTTTTTTAATCGTGGATAAAAGCCGAGGAATTTTTCTCTTGCATGTAAAGAACACTGTATCGGCATTGATATCGGCATAATGGTGAGTGATGATATCACGCATTCCTTTTGCTTTTTTCCAATCCACCTCCGGATCGCGGTAACAATTTACACTCAGTAATTTTATCCGGATTTTTAAGTGATTCGCCGATAACGATCAGCATCATACAGATGGCATCCATTTTTTCCACCCCTGCTGCTGAATCTGTAAAATCCCCGGGGTGTCTGATTGTTTCAAAACGAGTAACAACTTTTTGCGCAGCATTCTCGATCTGTCCGAGGACTTCCAAAGTAAGGGCTTTATCAGGCATAGACAGCCTCTTTATCAATGCGTTTTTTTTAAAACGGATTCATATTTTCACTGTAAGTGACAATGTCTACAGGTTTGTTAAATTTTCTTTTAAGATCATCTTTTATGCCTGCAAGCATGAACAAGTCCGGTTCAGAAACTTTTATTACAATATCTATATCGCTTTCTTCTCCTGGGGTATTCCGGGCAACCGATCCGAAGACACCGATTGAAATAATATTGTATTGTCCTGAAACTTCCCTTTTATAATTTTTCAGAATGTCAATGATATCCTTACTATCCATAATACATCCTTTGTAATTTCCCCTGCATGGAATTGAAATCTTGCTTTTAAAAGAATACTGATTTGTGTCTCACATGTCAAAAGGGGATCTCTTACCATGCCTGGATTGTGTTGCGCCGGGGCAGCCTGAACGGCCGACGCTGCCGCGAAAAAAAATGGGCGCAGTCAAAGTTGTCTGCCTTGACTACGCCTCAAGTTTTGATCCGTTAAAACCTGCCGCCGACTTCGTGGGGTGCTGCGGCATGATTTTTGGCACTTAGTTTTTCATTAGCCCTGGGCCGCACAGAATTGTGCCGCCTTTCTGATGCGCTGTACGGTTTTCTCTTTTCCTAAAGCAATAAACATTTCAAATATGCCGGGGCTCACCGTTGTTCCGGTAACTGCTACCCGCAGGGGCTGGGCAATCTTTCCAAACCCGAGTCCTGTCTCTTCCATGATCTGTTTAAACACCTCTTCCTGGGCACCCTGACTGAAGTCCCCAAGACCGTCAAAGGCATCGGCACATTTGTTTAAAAGATCCTGGGTTTCGGGCTTCAGAAATTTTTTGGCGGCCTTTTCCTCAAACTCAATTTCATCCCTGTAATAAAAAGCCGCACCCTGGGCCATCTCCACAAGGGTTTTACTTCTGGGTTGAAGCGTTTCGATTACCCCCTGGGTAAAGGCATCATTTTGGGCGTCAATGCCAAGGTCCGCCAGGTGAGGCACAAGGTCATCCCCTAATTCTACGGGTTTCTTTTTCTGGATGTGTTTGGCATTCAGGGCATACAGCTTGTCCATGTCAAACATGCCTGCAGAACGGCCAAGATGCTCGAGATCGAACTTTTCAATGAGCTCCTGACGTTCAAAAAATTCCTGGTCACCATGGGACCATCCCAGCCTGACCAGGTAATTGATCAGTGCATCGGCCAGAAATCCCATCTTTTTATATTCCCCCACGGACATGGCGCCATGGCGTTTACTCAGCCGTGCTTTATCCGCTCCCAGTACCATGGGTACATGGCCGAACACCGGCAACGGCACGCCTAATGCCTGGTAAATGAGAATCTGTTTGGGTGTATTCACCAGGTGGTCATCTCCCCGGATAATCGTATTGATGCCCATGGTAATGTCATCCACCACCACCGCAAGGTTGTACATGGCCATTCCTGAACTTCTCTGGATGATGAAGTCATCAATTTCCGCATTCTGGAAAGCGGTACTGCCCTTGACAATGTCGTCCACGATGGTGACGCCTGTGTCCGGGGTTTTTAACCGCACCACGGTGTTTTCCCCTTTTTTAAGCCCGCGGTTCCGGCACTTGCCGTTATACATGGGCTTAAGCCCCTTGGCCTTGGCTTCTTCGCGCATGGCATTGACCTCTTCGGGTGTGCAGTCGCAATAGTAAGCATGACCCTGTTCAACCAGACGGTCAATGTGTTCATTGTAAATATCATGGCGCTGGGTCTGGAAATAGGGGCCGTCATCCCAGTCAATTCCCAGCCATTCCATGGATTCCAGAATGGCGTCCACAGACTCTTTTGTTGAACGGGCTTCATCAGTGTCTTCTATACGTAGCACAAACTGCCCTGCGTTTTTTCTGGCCCACAGCCAGTTGAAAAGTGCGGTCCTGGCACCGCCGATATGCAGATAGCCGGTGGGCGAGGGCGGAAAGCGTGTAATTATTGTATCCATTATGATCTCCAAAAGTTAAACTTTACGAACAACAGGCGGTACAGGACATTTTGGCCTGTACCGCCCGAATTCGTATAAAAAGGCGTAAAATCGACGATTTATCTATCATGATTGCGGGGGCTAAAGCAATACGGCAGAAGGACAAAATCTAATTTGTGTTTGATCGAAAAGTCACCCATCTGCGGCGTTGCAAGAAAATGTGCAATCCTCAGTATGCTTCGGTTGCAAATTTTCTTGCGCCTTGCATCTGGGCAACTTTTTGTCCAAACACGGGGTCTTTGTTCAGACACTAATTTGAATTATTAAAGTTAACCTTCCCAGGATTCTTTGGTTGACTTCAAATAAAAAATAGGGTAATTAGATATGTTTTAAATTTTGGCAGTTATTAAATAAAAACCAAATAAAATAATGTAGTTAGGAGAGAGTCATGGCCGTACCCAAGCAGAAAATTTCCAAAGCAAGAGGAAGAAAAAGACGTACCCATTATAAAACCAGTGCCCCCACAGTAACCCTGTGTCCCGAGTGCCAGGAGCCCAAACTGCCCCATACTGCATGTCCTGAATGCGGTGCATACAAAGGCAGAAATGTAAACCCTGAGATGGATGCAGACGATTAGTTAGCCGGAAGAAACTTCAAGGAGTCAGAGCATGACCATTGAAACCAAAGTAAGAAAAATTATTGCTGAAAAAATTCCCGGCATTGATATTGAGGATGTGGTCCCCCAGGCTTCTCTGATCGAAGATCTTGGTGCGGATTCTCTGACCATCGTTGAGCTTATCATGTCAATGGAAGAGATTTTTGAAATTGAAATTGACGATGATCAGGCCGAAAAACTGTCGACTGTCCAGGATATTTATGATTTCATTGCATCGAAATCATAAATAAATATAAGGGTTCGGGTAGATATGGATAAGGATAAACAGATCATCATCGGCAGTGACCATGCCGCGTTTGAATTAAAGGAAAAGATTAAGGACCTGCTCACCGGCCTTGGCTATGAAGTTGAGGATGCGGGCACCCATAGCACTGCTTCTGTAAATTATGCCGATTTCGGCAAAAAGGTGGCCAGGGCAGTTTCCGACGGTGCATTCGCCCGGGGCATTCTTCTGTGCGGTACCGGCATTGGTATTTCCATGCAGGCCAACCGGTTTAAAGGCGTACGAGCAGCTCTGTGCTCGGATATTTTTTCCGCCAGGATGAGCCGGCAGCACAATGATGCAAATATTCTGGTCATGGGTGGTCGTATGGTCGGTGATATTCTTGCCTTTGAACTGGTCAGGGAATGGCTTGCCACCCCCTTTGAAGGTGGTCGCCATCTGGATCGTATCCGTTCCCTAGATGAAATTGGGTAAAATTGGGTAAGAATTTGGCTAAGTGTAGATGAGAATATCGGCTGACATATTTTAAACAGGTTGCATCATACCTGTTATTCCCCCTTTAATAAAAAGCTAATTACGTGAAATAGAAATAAAAAAGGGCCGTGTTGTCAAACGCCAACGCGCGATTGAATTATGGAAAATATACAATTTATCAAATCTTGTGATCCTGAGATTGCCTCAGTTATTGATAGTGAATATAGTCGGCAGGAATACGGGCTGAATCTCATCGCTTCGGAAAATACGGTGAGCCGGGCAGTAATGCAAGCCCAGGGTTCCATCATGACCAATAAATATGCTGAAGGGTATCCGGCAAAACGTTATTATGGCGGGTGCCAGTACATGGACCAGGCTGAAAATCTGGCCATTGAACGGGTAAAAAAGCTGTTTGGTGTGGAATTTGCCAATGTTCAACCCCATTCCGGATCCCAGGCTAATATGGCGGCTTACTTTTCCGTGCTCTCCCCCGGGGACGGGATACTGGCCATGGATCTCTCTCATGGCGGTCATTTAACCCACGGCGCAGGGGTGAGCTTTTCCGGCCGTTTGTTCAATTTTTCCCATTATGGTTTAAACCCGCAAACCGAGACCATTGATTTGAATCAGGTGGAAGACCTGGCCCGGGCAAATAAGCCTAAAATGATTGTGGCAGGGGCTTCGGCCTATCCCAGAACCATTGATTTCAAGGGCTTTTCCGAAATTGCCAAGGCCTGCGGTGCGCTTTTTTTGGTGGATATGGCCCATATTGCAGGGCTTGTCGCTGCAGGTGTACACCCCACACCTGTGGGATACGCAGATATTATCACCTCCACCACCCATAAAACCCTTCGTGGTCCCAGGGGGGGACTGATTCTCTCCAGCGCCGAACGGGGCAAAAAAATTAATTCCCAGATTTTTCCCGGTATCCAGGGTGGGCCTTTGATGCACGTTGTTACGGCCAAGGCCGTGGCGTTTAAAGAGGCATTGTCGCCTGGGTTCACTGAATATCAGAAACAGGTGGTTAAAAATGCCGCTGTGTTGGCAAAGGTTCTCATGGATAGGGGTTACAAACTGGTGTCCAATGGTACGGATAACCACATGGTCCTGGTCGATTTTACCGGACGGGATATCACCGGAAAAGATGCGGAAGAGCGCCTGGGAAGGGCGAATATTACGGTGAATAAAAATACCGTACCCAATGAAAAACGAAGCCCCTTTGTTACCTCGGGTGTACGTATCGGCGTGCCGTTGATCACTTCCCGGCGTATGAATGAAGATGCCGTGGGCACTGTAGCCGGATTTATTTGCGATGTGCTGGATGACGAGGCCAATGTACCGGACGTGGCCGTCAAGGTCAAAGAACTATGCACCCGGTATCCTCTATATGGGGATGCCGGCTGTTGATGCCCCCTGTTCCCCCGGATTCAGCAAAGGACACGGGTGACGGCCGTCCCTCCTGGGATGAGTATTTTATGGCCATCACAGACCTTGTGGCCTCCAGGGCCACCTGTCTTCGGCGAAAAGTGGGCGCAGTGCTGGTCAAGGATAAACGCATTTTGTGCTCGGGCTATAACGGCGCGCCTTCCCAAGTCCCCCATTGTGAAGAGACCGGTTGCCTGCGGGAACAGCTCAAGGTGCCTTCCGGGGAAAAACACGAGCTTTGCCGGGGCGTCCATGCGGAACAAAATGTGATCATTCAGGCTGCCTACCACGGGATATCTGTTGCCGGTGCCTATCTGTACTGCACCACCCGGCCCTGTTCCATCTGCGCCAAGATGATCATCAACGCGGGGATTAAAAAAGTGTACTTCAAGACGGGCTACGAAGATCCCCTTTCCCTGGAGATGTTTGCCCAGGCTGGGGTGGAACTGATCCGGCTTGACTGACAAAAAAATGGAACGCTTTGCCGCTGTTCATATATTAGTGATGTTATTGCCTGAACAAAAAACCGTGTTTGGACGCAAAGTTGTCCAGGTGCAAGGCGCAGAAAGATTTGCAACCGGAGCATGCTAAAGTATGTGAGGATTATAAATTTTTCTGCAACGCCGCAGATGGGTGACTTTGCGTTCAAACACCATAAGAGGCTGATATGAAGTGCCCTTATTGTGGAAACCAAAACACCAGAGTGGTGGATTCACGGCCGGGCAAAATTGAGTTCGAGGTCCGGCGTAGAAGAGAGTGCCAGGCATGCGGCTGGCGCTTCACTACCTATGAACGTGTGGAACAGGTCCCTGTCATGATCGTTAAAAAAGACAGCCGCCGGGAGGAGTTTGACAGGGAAAAAGTGATGCGGGGCATTCAGAAAGCCTGTGAAAAAAGGGCCATCAGCGTCAACCAGATCGAACAAATCGTGGATGAGATTGAACGGGACCTGCGGGAAAGCCGGGACCGGGAAGTGTCTACCAAAGTGGTGGGAGAAAAGATCATGAATGCCCTCAAGAATCTGGATGATGTGGCCTATGTCCGGTTCGCTTCCGTGTACCGGGAGTTCAAGGATGTGACGGATTTTATCCAGGAACTTGAAAGTCTGATTCATAAGGAGCACGAGTCCGAAGATGCCGAGCCGGGTATGGAAGGCCCTGTCAAGACCGATGACTGATTCGGACTATATGGCAAGGGCTTTGGAACTTGCAGCCCGGGGGAAAGGGTATACCTCTCCCAATCCCTGTGTGGGTGCTGTGGTGGTAAAGAACGGTCAGATCATTGGCCAGGGCTTTCATGCCAAAGCAGGTGGCCCCCATGCCGAGGTGGTGGCCATTGATGATGCCGCAGCAAAGACCCCTGAAAAATTGGCCAATGCCACTATCTACGTTACCCTGGAACCCTGCAACCATTTCGGAAAAACCCCTCCATGCACCCATAAAATTCTTAACGCAGGTATCGGCCGGGTTGTTGTGGCCTGCAAAGATCCCAACCCTGATGTTGCGGGGGGCGGGATTGAATTTTTAAGGGAAAAGGGCCTTGAGGTTGTATCAGGGCTTATGGAACAAGAGGCCTTGACCCTGATCGAAGATTTTGTCTGGAATGCCCAAAATCACAAAATTCCCTTTGTCACCCTAAAATGTGCCGCCACCCTTGACGGATATATTGCCACCAGAACCGGGGATTCCCAGTGGATTACCTCCAGCGCATCCCGAAATTTCGGCCACGAACTACGCCACCAAAATGATGCCATTCTTATTGGCGCCGGCACCCTGCATGGGGATGATCCGTCCTTGACCGCCAGAATTGAAGGGAAACAGACCCGGGATCCTGCCCGGATAATTCTGGATACCCGTTTGACCATCCAAGAAAATGCCAAGGTTGTGGTTCAAAAATCAAGTGCCCCCACCATCATTGTCACAGGTCCGGGTTGTGATCCAGGCAAAATTCAGCGGCTCAAAGACAAGGGCGCACAGATTCTTGAATGCCGGGTTTGTGAAAATTTGCTTGATTTAAATGAGCTGATGATTAGGTTAAGAAAATTGTCCATTACCAGCCTTCTGATTGAAGGCGGGGGGCGTGTGGCAGCATCGGCTCTGGCAGCAGGTATTGTAAACAAGGTCTGCTATTTTCTTGCCCCTAAAATTATGGGCGGAAATGACGGCATCCCGGTGTTCAACGGATCGGGGCCTGAGAAGATAAAAGACGTGTTTGAACTGGTCCGGGTGAGTACCCGGTCGTTTGCTTCCGATATGCTGATTACAGGTTATATTGAACAGCAGAATAGATTGATTGATGGCGGGAGATAATTTTTGTTTACTGGGATCATAGAAAGTTTGGGTACCATACGGTACATTGAAACCCATGGAGAGGGCAAGATTTTGGTGATTGCCTGTGACCTGGATCTTTCCGGTACAGGCATCGGGGATTCCATTGCCGTGAACGGGGCCTGCCTGACCGCTGTAAGTCTTGGCAAAGGTCAGTTCAAGGTGGATATGGCACCGGAAACCGTGTCCCGCACTACATTTGATTCTATTGGACCCGGGGCCCGGGTCAATATTGAACGGGCGCTGAAGTTGTCGGACCGCATAGACGGGCATCTGGTATCAGGCCACATAGACGGCACAGGTACGGTCTCAAAAATTGAGACCCGGAGCAATGCCATCATATATGACATCCAGGTGCCGGAAAACCTGGCTGATGAGATGATAGAAAAAGGCTC
>JAQYWJ010000075.1 GCA_030145005.1 Desulfobacter sp.
GCATCTTCTTTCAACCTTGCCCCTTAAACAAAAGGCCGATTTACTGATCCAGGAAGCCAACACCAGGGGCGGCAAAGATAATATCTCTGTTGTTCTAGTGCAAATCAGTTGACAGGCTGTTGAGAACCCTGATCCCATGGCCCCGATCTTTTCAGATAAAGGTTACACTCAAATAATTTTGCTTCGACATAATTAGACCTCAACCTTTTTAGTTCCATGTTGGAACCCCAAGAGCTTTAGCCTTGGGAGGATGTCAGACAAACCCCTTTTCACTGATCAGCAGTAAAATCTGCTGAACCGCCTCATCCGGGGTCAGATTGGAGGTGTCAATGGACAGCTCCGGGTTTGAAGGTTCCTCATATGGGTCATCGACCCCTGTAAAGCCTTTGAGCAGTCCTGCCTTGGCTTTGGCATACATGCCTTTCCGGTCCCTTTTTTCGCACACGCTGATGGGGGTGGCCACATGGATTTCAAAAAATCCGCCATGGGCTTCGATAGATGTACGTATTTTTGACCTTGTACGCTCGTAAGGGGCAATGGGAGCGCAGATGGCAACACCCCTGTTCTTGGTGATCTCAGAGGCCACAAACCCAATACGCCGGACATTGATATCACGGTGTTCCTTGGAAAAATTAAGCTCTGAAGACAGATTGCGCCGGACAATATCCCCGTCCAAAAGGGTTACGGGCCGGGTGCCGATTTCCATAAATTTTGAATACAACACATTGGCAATGGTGGATTTTCCGGCCCCGGAAAGCCCTGTGAGAAAAACGGTAAACCCCTGACTGACAGGGGAGGGATAGGAACGGCGCAATTCTTTGACCACTTCCGGGAAACTGGCCCATTCCGGTATATTTTTGCCATTCCTGACCCGGTCACGAATATGGTCATTGGTAAAAGAGAGAGTTTCCTGGCCTTCCTTGACCTCGCTGGCCAGCTTAAACTCATCCTCAAAGGGCAGATAGACCATCTCTTCAAAAAATACAGGCTCAATACCGATCTCTTTGCCGGCCTCCTGGGCCAGTTCCCTGACCTGGGGGGTATCGTAGAACGGATTGCCGCAGCTGTCTTTTCCCGGAGTTGCATGGTTATGCCCGATGACAAAGTGGGTGCACCCGAAATTTTTCCCGATGATCATGTGAAGCACCGCATCCCTTGGGCCTGCCAGCCGGGTGGATAAAGGCAGCAGATTAAGCATATAAGTGTCCGGGGGATAATGGGCTGCTACCTTCTGATAACAGCGCATCCGGGTATAATGATCAAAATCGCCGGGTCTGGGGATGCCTGCGATGGGCAGCATCAACAGGTTTGCCTTTGCCTTTTTCATGGCCTGGATGGTTAGCTCGAACTGGGGACGGTGAATGGGTTGCCGGGTCTGAAACCCCACAATCCGCTTCCATCCCAGCTTACAAAACTGTTGCCGAACCTCTGGAGGCGTGTTGCGGATCTGCTTAAAATCAGAATGGATAGGTAGGTTCAACGCTTCAATACTGCCGCCAACGTAGTATCTGTCGCGGCCGCCATGAAGCCGGGCCACCTCATCATGGGTCATATCTGTCGTGCCGTAAACAGCCATAGCCTCTTTTTCCCGGTCCGCCTGCCAGATATCCTCAATGGCCATGATACCTAAGGGAAATCCTTCAGGATCACGGAGTACGACAGACTGTCCGGCCTCAAACCTGTCTGAAAGATCCCGGGAAACATCAAGGCAGATGGGTACGGGCCAAATTTCACCGGTAGGCAGACGCATGCGGTCCAGGACACTTTCGTACGCCTCCTGGGTCATAAATCCTTTCAGCGGACTGAACACACCTGTGGTCAATAATTCAAAATCACAGATCTGGCGCAGATTCAATGTGATATCCGGTAAAGAGGACAATAACTGTTTAAGTGCTATATGGCGTTCCTGATCCACCAGAAGATTGACAAGAGATGTGTCTTGGGGCATGTAACTATCCTTTAGATAATAATTGTCTTTATTTTTTGTGAAAAATCCGAATCACCCATCAAAATCTTCCGTGATTGATTGCCTGTTCTTAGCAAACTCATGTACCTAATAAAGCAAACACAGTCAGACTGTCAAGATTAAGTAATGTTTGAATGGCTATAGGTACCCTATAAGGGATTATAATAGAAAAGGCCGGAAAACCTGTCAGGTTTACCGGCCTTTCCAACGATTTGTCAGGGGGTATTATTATTTCATCAACACTTTATGGCTGTTGATCAGGGTGTCCACAACTTCAGGATCCGACAAGGTGGATATATCGCCAAGCTGATCATACTCATCCGTTGCAATCTTTCTTAGGATACGCCTCATGATCTTACCGGAGCGGGTCTTAGGCAGATCCGAGGCAAAATTGATGATATCCGGCGTGGCAATGGGCCCGATTTCACTTCTCACATGTTTTTTCAGGTCAGCCATCAGTTCATCGGACGGGGATACGCCGATATTCAAGGTAACAAACGCATAAATACCCTGCCCTTTGATGTCATGGGGAAATCCTATGACTGCGGCCTCGGCCACATTAACATGACTGCCCAGGGCAGATTCCACTTCTGCTGTACTCATGCGGTGTCCGGACACGTTGATAACGTCATCCACACGGCCTGTAACCCAAATATAGCCATCCTCATCCCTGCGGCAGCCGTCTCCTGCAAAATAATATCCGTCAAACATCTGAAAATACGTCATTTCAAACCGGTCATGGTTGTTATAAACCGTGCGCATCTGACCGGGCCAGGGTTCCTTGATCGCAAGGATTCCCTCGCAGGCCCCTGTCAGCTCGTTCCCTTCTTCACTAAGCACCACAGGCTGCACAGAGAAAAACGGCAGGGTGGCGGAGCCGGGTTTCTGGTCAATGGCATAAGGCAAAGCAGAAATCATGATACCGCCGGTCTCTGTCTGCCACCAGGTATCTACAATGGGGCACTGCCCCTTTCCCACATGTTTATGGTACCACTGCCACGCCTCGGGGTTGATGGGCTCGCCCACTGATCCCAAAACCCGCAGTGAGGAAAGGTCATATTGTGTCACCCATTTGTCCCCCTGGGCCATGAGCGCTCTAATGGCAGTGGGGGCGGTGTAAAACTGATTGACTTTCCATTTGTCAACAGTGGCCCAGAACCTGCCGGGATCCGGATAGGTGGGTACGCCTTCAAATATAATGGATGTGGCACCCTGGGAAAGCGGGCCGTAAACAATATAGGAATGGCCCGTAACCCAGCCGATATCTGCCGTACACCAGTAAACATCGCCTTCGTGGTAATCGAATATGTATTTAAAGGTGGTTCCGGTATACACCATGTATCCGCCGACATTGTGCTGAACCCCCTTGGGGGTGCCTGTGGAGCCTGATGTATAAAGGATAAACAGCGGATCTTCGGCATCCATCCATTCCACGGGGCACTCAGCACTCTGGGCCTGGGCAGCCTCGTGCCACCATACATCCCGGTTCTCTACCATATTAACGTCGGAACCGGTCCGTTTGACCACAAAACAAGTTTCAACGGTATGCCCCTGGTCTGAGCACATCCCAAGGGCCTGGTCCGCATTACCCTTGAGGGGAACGGACTTGGCCCCGCGCATGACACCATCCGATGTCACCAGAACCTTGCAATGGGAATCCATGATTCTGTTGGCCAGGGCCTCGGAAGAAAAGCCTCCGAATACAATGGAATGAATGGCCCCGATTCTGGCACAGGCCATCATGGTTATGGCCAGTTCCGGGATCATTGGCAGGTATATGGCCACACGGTCGCCCTTGCCCACCCCGCTTTCTTTCAGGGCATTGGCAAAGCGGCACACTTTTTCATGGAGCTCACGGTAGGTGATCACCATATCCTCATCCGGACTGTTTCCCTCCCAGATCAAAGCGGCCTGATCACCCCGGGTATCCAGATGACGATCCAGACAGTTATATGTAATATTGGTCTTGGCATTTTTAAACCATTCAATGAACACCGGCCCTTTGGACATACTGTAGTTAAAATCCCGGACCTTGTCCCATTTTTTTTCCCAGTAAAATGTTTCTGCAATTTCACCCCAGAACCCTTCAGGATCTTCCACGGATTTTTTGTACATGGCCTTGTACTCGTCCATGGATTTAATCCAGGCATTTTCACGAAATTTATCCGGCGCATGAAAAATGTTCTCGCTCATATTACGGCTCTCCTTTTCTTATAATGTACCTAGTGTTTGAACGAAAAGTGACCCATCTGCGGCGTTGCATAAAAATTTGCCAATTTATGAAATCCGGCTTCACAACCATAAGATTGCTCCGGTTTCAAATTTTTATGCGGCTTGCATCTGGGCAACTTTTCGCCCAAACACGGGTTTCCGTTTAGGCACTACCTATGATTTATTTATAACCATCTCTAAATAATAGCAAACTTTGTGCCGGAGACGAATCTTAAATATAACATCCTGATAATAAATATAATATTTAAGATAATTGATTTCATACAAGCAAAAATAAGCTACAATAAAAGTTGTTAGTTTTTTTCGAATAATAAAAGAATAAGCTTTCAGAACAATGAGATATGCTATATTACAACAAATATTGTAGATACAATTAAATTGTAGACGACCCGGCTTATCCCTCTTCGCGTAATTTTTGAAGGCGCTTGCTGAGCGCCTGCTGGGAAATACCCAGAATCTTAGCTGCAGCAGACTGATTTCCCCCTGTATGGGCCATGGCTTTTTCCACCAGCGCATTAGCGGCTTGCTTCAAAGTCGGAAGTCCCGGATTTGAGGACATAGAGGCCCCTGACCCATGATCGGCATGGGTGGAAATATTGAACAAATCAGCAGAGATGGTCCCGCCCTGGTATCTGGACATGGCATCGTAAACCATGGATTTCAACTCCCTGATATTTCCCTTGAACGGATATGTTTCCATGGTTTCAATAAGACTTTTCGGGATATCAGGCACGGGCTTGTCCAGTTCATCGGCAGCCTGGCAGATAAACCGGTCCAGAAGCAGGGGAATATCTAAAAGGCGTTCCCGTAGCGGCGGTATGGTCAGCGTATGTGTGGAAAGGCGGTAAATCAGATCCTTTCTGAATTTGCCCTGCTTTTCAAGTGTCCACAGATCCCGGTTCGTGGAAGCAATAATCCGGGTATCCGAATGCCGGGTAATATCCGACCCCAATGCCAGATAATCACCTCCCTGGAGCAGCCTGAGCAGCTTGACCTGGGAGGATAATGCCAGATCACCGATCTCATCCAGCATCAAAGTTCCCCCGGAAGCTTTAAGAATCAAGCCGGGCCGGGCGTTCCGGGCGCTGGTAAATGCGCCGGGCACATGGCCGAACAAAGTATCTGAAAACACATTATCATCCAGTCCCGCCACATTGACCTTAACCAGCTTTCCCTTACGGCCGCTTAAGTTGTGAATGCACTGACCAATCAATTCCTTGCCCACCCCTGTTTCCCCAAAGATCAGCACCGGCTGGGGAGACGGCGCCACAGCTTCCACATAATGGAAAATGGCATGCATCTGACTGTCCTGGGTAATGATAGCGCTGAAGGCTGCAGGTTTTTTTATCTGGGCAAACAACTCCTGGTGCAGGGGCTTTGAGAGCTGCCCCAGGGCCTGCCCGCCATCAAGGGCCTGTTTCACCGACTTGACCAGACGGTCCGGATCAACGGGCTTAAGGATATAATCCATGGCCCCGATCTTCATGCATTTAACAGCCGTATCCACCTCAACATTACCCGTGAGTACAATAACAGGTATTCTTGGCCAGGTTTTGCGAATACTTTTCAACAGGTAGGTGCCGTTGATATGAGGCATATTCAAATCCAGGAGGACCAGTCCGGGAATCCTGCGTTCCATGGTCCTGATCACATCTCTTGAATCCTGGATGGCAGTGATGTTATCAAAACCGGCCATTCGCAGAGCCGTTTCTACTGCAGCAAGAATATTTGGATTGTCGTCCACTATGAATATGGGATTATCCGGATTTGGGGAATTCAAAACGCTTAAAACCTCCTTCTTGCCATCCATTAAAAAAATTTCCAAGCATGGAAAGAATGAACATAAAAATGGCTGTGACAAACAAGACAATGGTCAGTGCTGCGGGGATAATAATTCTTATCGGCACAACTTTATATCCCGACGCCCCGGCGCTTTAAAGCCAAAGTCAACCTCCCTGAATTTAAGGGTTAGGCCACCCTACCTTTATCCTGAAAAAAGAATCCCATGTCAACTGCTGTTCAAAAAACCCGACAAAAAACAAAACAAAAATGTAAATTTTTGCTCAGTTATTTCGATAATAACACCAAGGGGTTTCTGATAATAGAAACAAACACACGCCACATGCCCCGACACCTTTGAGTTTTATCATTTTTTTAATGATTTTAAAACATAATGGTACGTAACTTGCTTTTTATAATTTTAAGATTTGAACACACAAATCAAGGATTTATTAAAAATAAGGATTTATTAAAATGGACAGCAACAAAAAAATATTTGAAGTAAAAAAAACATTCGGACTTAGTGTACTGCTCAAGCTAACCCGTAAAACCATAGACGGGATAGAGATCAGCGAAATGGACGGAAAATACCGCTCTAATCTTGACTTAGACGAGATGAACCGGGCCGTCACCCGAACCATGGCTTCCCACAATATCCAGTTGAAAATCGGATAATATTTTGCCGCACACCCTTTGCCGGGGATGTAGTATATTCCCGGCAAAATGTGCTATGTAAAAAACACCATTAGGACAAAATTAATACAACAATGTATAATATTTCATAAACCGGTTAATATAAGAAATGATCAAAATAGCAATGGTAGGATTAGGCGGTGCCATGGGAGCCATGTGCCGCTTTCTGGTGTATGAAGGGTATATCAATGCCGTAAAAAACACATCGCTTCCTTTAGGAACCATCACCGTCAATGTTTTAGGATGCTTTATCATAGGACTTTTAGGCGGTATTGCCGATACACGGCAAATCTTTACCCCGGAGGTCAGGCTGCTTATTTTTACCGGTTTTTTAGGCGGATTCACCACGTTTTCCACCTTTGGATTTGAGCTGTTTTTATATATGCGCAACGGACAGATCGGCCTGGCCGTTCTAAACGGGCTTATCCAGTTAAGCGCCGGACTGATTTTTGTGTGGGCCGGATTCGGATTATCAAAAGCCTTTTAAAAAAAATATACATTTTTGTGATTTTATATCACAAGGTCTTTGCAGATGGTTGCAATTTCAAATTCTTCATCCGTGGGGACCACCCAGACTTCCACGGCACTGTCATCAGTAGAGATACGGGCGGATTTACCCCTTAAACCGGCGTTAACCTCTTGATCCACTATAATACCGAGGTGTTCAAGCCCTTCCAGGCATTTACCCCGAACTTCCGTGTCGTTTTCCCCGATGCCCGCGGTAAAGGCAATGGCATCCAGGCGGCCAAGCACTGCATAGTAAGCCCCGATATATTTTTTAATACCATGGCACAGCATCTCAAAGGCAAGTCTGGCATTGTCATCACCCAAGGCTATGGCTTTGTGAATATCCCGCATATCATTCATACCGCAGATACCGGTAAGACCGCTTTCACGGTCAAGAACGGTCTGAATTTGTGCAGCACTTTTCCCGGTACAGAAGGTAAGATAGGCAGGCAGGGAAGGATCGATGTCACCGCACCGGGTCCCCATGATCAGCCCGGAAGTAGGCGTCATGCCCATGGAGGTTTCCCGGCACACGCCGCCTTTGACAGCGGTTATGGAAGAACCGTTACCCAGGTGGCAGACAATATTGTTCAGTTCATGTAAAGGTTTTCCCATAAGACCGGCAAGCGTTTTGGTGACATAGGCGTGGGAGGCGCCATGGAATCCGTACCGCCTGACTTTATATTTAGTGTAATACGCGGTGGGCAACGCATACCGGTACACATAATCAGGCAGACGGCTTGCAAACAGCGTGTCAAACACGGCAACCGAAGGCACGCCGGGGAAATGCGCCATGGCCGCTTCAATACCGGCCAGGTTGGCCGGGTTATGCAAGGGTGCCAGCAAAATGTTCTCCCGGATGCCCTCAATGGCCTTGGCGTCCACAATGCAATTTTCTTTGAAAATTTCACCGCCCTGGGCCACCCGGTGCCCAATGGCGGCAAGCTCTTCTGCAGATTTAACAAGCGGATCATCACCCGCCATAAGTAAAGAGGCCACCTTTTCGATGGCCTGGGTGTGATTCTCAAAACATTCAAACATCTCGATTTTTTCACCGGGCCCCGGGTCCGGGTACAGGGTATGGGTCAGGCTGCTCTCCGAACTGCCGATGCGCTCCACCAGACCCGCGCATATTGCCCTGGGACCGGCCAAATCAAACAATTTATACTTCAGGGAGGAACTTCCTGAATTAATGACAAGTACTTTCATTTTTCCAACTTTCTTTTCGCTTTTTGTAACTGCTGAACAAAGGGACTCAACAGCCTGTCAAAATCAGTTTCGCAAGGTGGCAATCAACCGTTTAGGATCCTCAAAAAAGGCAAATACATCCAGAATATGCCGGATCATCACATCGCTGGACATCAGGGCCGGCATTGCCATCCCCTCCTCCCCAAGCACCGCGACGCCCAACACTGCTTGTTTAAGCATCAAGGCATCGTTAACCCCGTTGCCCACAGCCATGGTGGTGTCCGCGCCGATGGAGTTGAGCACATCCAGTTTTTTCTGATCCTGGTCCTGGTTTGAAATAAGCACAACTTCTGCCGTCACACCCTCAAGTTGTGCTTGAACCGAGCCAAAGGTATCGGCCGTCACCACATGAAAATCAAGCCGGTGGGCAAGCCGGTTCATGGCCGGCCCCACCCCGTCAAGAAGACAGCCATCCGCTGCGATGGTACCGTTGTAGTCAAACATCACATTCTGAATATTAACCGGACCGGTGCCGGGAATTTCAATGCGGATCATACCGTCTCCTGATGAACTCTTATATATATGGTTGAATTATTGTTTCTAAAAATCCTTATAATCCGCACCAGGTAATAACATTTTCCACATCCTCCCGCGGACTGATCACCTGGTTTGCAGGAAAATCCCAGTCAGGATAC
>JAQYWJ010000076.1 GCA_030145005.1 Desulfobacter sp.
TTGTGTCGAATGGATAGAAAATGGAATCATATCAAATAATCATACTCTTAGTTGTATCTGGTGGGCTATCATTATGTTTGATTCTCAATCTTATTTTTAAATCCGTTCGAGGGAATCTTGAGAAACACATTCAGGAGAAATTTGAAACAAAAGATATCATTGGGGTCACAACACGGGCAAATTTCTTTGGAATAAAATCAAAAGGAGTTAAGCAGGTTCGGGGCAATGGGGCTATCGTTCTGACAAAAGACCGGCTATGGTTCATTCGGGCAGTACCACTGAAAGAATATGAGATACCGGTCAATTCAATAAAACGGGTGTCATTACCACGATCATTTAATGGGAAATCGGTATTCGCCAAACTACTTTGCATTCATTATGAACATAATGGCGTGGAAGATTCTATTGCCTGGGCAATTAAGAATCCTTTGAGGTGGAAGGAAAGTATCGAAGGGCTGATCGCAAGAACTCACATAGACTGCCATTAAATACATTTCCCAGGCATTCAACACCCGGCTCCGGCGTAGTAGTCGTTATTACCTTCAGTGTTTGTTTAATATCATTTGTTATTATAGGAGCGGTTCCCTTGTTTTGGGTTTCCTGCATGCGGTTATCCCCAACTCTGATATCCTCAATATAGGCTCTCTGAACTTGGATCTCCTGGCTGCTTGGTTCCGGTTCGGGTGCCACTTGGGCGATCGGTTCCGGTTCGGAATCCATAAAGGTGATTTCGTTCGTATTGTCTGGTACCTCGGGGATGTCCGTTTTGTCGCAGGGAAGGGCTTGTTGCTCCGGTGCCGGTCGATCCCCGCAGGATTTAACCGGGCTTTCACGAATGATATACTCCACCCCAATGATCCGCCCATTGGCATGCCTGGAAACTTCTCTTTGGATATATCCGGCGGCTCCCAGTTCACGGATCGCCGACCTTGCAGCAGTATGGCCGTCCTTGCCGGTCTTCACAAGATAATTGACGTTCAGGTTCCAATTGTCCGGCCTTGACAACAGACGGGCAAGAGTTTCTCTGGCCTTATCACAAATGGTTTCGTCCAGGAGGAAATCATTCGGTATCCTTGTGTAGTTGGATGTCTTTTCCGCTCTGATAATCATTGGGCACCCTCCTTTTCATCATCGGCAAGGATGCTGGCGATATCGGACTTGCAAAGAATTCTTTCCGACTCCAAATATGTCGCCAGGTCTGCCCGGAGTTTCATGTGCCGGTTTATGACTGCTTCCAGTGCATCGTCCACCTCCCCGCACCGAATATCATAAAGTTTTCGGGTCTGGCGTTCCCGGGCAACTTCCCTGATTTTCTTCTCTGCATCCCGCCTATCAATCACGCTGTTGATAATGTCGTCGATTCTATCTGCTGCCCCTTTCAGAGTAAGAAAGATACCGGTGCATGCCTCTCAAATATACCGGATTTACGGCCTAGCTCACCGATAGAATTTAAGGAGACTAATATGTCCCAAATATCGGGGAGGATGTTAACGGCTATTCGGATTTTGAATCTGTTTTTGGGATAAAAAAAACAACTATTTGCATCTTAATTTACATAAAAAAAGTAACTATTTTTACATAAAATATATCATTAAAAATGATTTGGTTATTTGGCTATGACATATAACTATTTCAAATAATTGTATTTGCATTGCTTTCTTGGAGAATAAAAAAAAATGGTATGCCTTTTGCAATTTTGTTTGGAAAAATTAAAATGAGGAAAAAATAAAATGAAAAAACAATTTGCAATTACCGTTCTTGTTATCTTTGTCCTTTTGCCGGCTTCTTCCGTGTTTGCCCAACAAAAATCAGAAGCTAATTTTTCCAACGAGCTACAATCGGAAATACATAGTTTTCTGAGTTCTCAGCTCAGTACGTCAGTTAGTGTAAACTTGTATGCTAAGGTGGCCCTCTCGCATTCAAACAAGCCTGAAGAAACCACATCCTTTCCCCTTTCGTATAATTTTGATGAAAATACTAATCTTTCTGGTGTTTGGGGAACGGACAACAACGTGAATCTTATAGGTCTCAAAGCGGGAAATGAATTTGCATTTCAATGGTTGGGCTGGCCTGGTCAAAAAGCAGGGGAGTGGGACACACAAGATTTTGATAAGAATGGGGTAAAACATTTGTATGCTTGGATAGCCGAAATGGATACATCGAATCTAATCTTGGATCATTCGGGCAACTCTTCCAGTATTCATCAAACCCCAGAGCCGACAACAATTCTTTTATTTAGCCTCGGGCTCTTAGGGATGGCTGGAGTCAGCAGAAAAAAATTGTAATCACAATAAAAAATATTTTCGTTAAGGCAGGGTCAAACGGCTCTGCCTTTTGTATCAATGGTTCGGATAGTTTTTAGCCCCTGGAATCAAGGGGTTCCAGCTATACAGCCATTTATTTGCAACTCAGCCCACACGTTGAGTTTTAAACAAAAACTTACATTGCTTGATATAAGCCATTCTGGGAGGTGACGGCTCCCAGGACGGCTTTTTTGTTACAGGCCGAACGTAAGTTTGGCATAATCCGGTTCCTCCTTCCTTGCTGGATTACGGTCCTTGGACAGGCTTTCAAACGCTTCACGGACATTTTCAAGTCCCATACTTTTCAAGTACCTTTCTACTTCTGTTATTGAACGCTTTTTTCTGGAAGGCCTTTATGATAGATTATACCATTAGGCTTGGGTTTAAGTTACTGCCTAATGAGATTATTGCTTTTTCATAAATGAGTTCGTATATAAAATAGGAATGTAAGCAAACCTATTTAAATTCTTATCGTATTAGCACCTACGTCGGCTGGTGGCGTGGATGATTCCTACGCGTCTGCCTTAATAGCTCTTATGGAAAAAAGCCCATAACAACAGACAGTGGAACGAAATGTCCAGTACAAAAAACCGTGAAAGAATAGAAATTGCGGGAGCTAAATATGCAAAAGATTCTTGAAAAATCATGGCATAGTCTGGCATCAACTGATGCTGTTTCCATATTTGAATCTCATGAATCAAAAGGGCTGAGTGAACAGGTGGCAGCCGATCGCTCCACACAATTCGGCCTCAATGAGCTTTCACGCGCTAAGGGGCAAGGCCTGGTTACCCGGTTTTTGTTACAATTCAAACAGCCGCTTGTCATAATACTTCTAATAGCTTCTTTGATTACCCTGTTCCTGGCGGAATATGTTGATGCCGGGGTTATCTTTGCCGTGGTTATCGTCAATGCCATTATCGGCTTTATCCAGGAGGATAAAGCAATGAAAGCTATTGAGGCTCTGTCTCACGCTATGACCAGTGAAGCTATAGTCATAAGAAATGGAGAAAAAAAACGAATCGCGTCTGTGCACCTGGTCCCCGGCGATTTGGTTCTGCTTCAATCCGGCGATAAGGTGCCGGCGGACGTGCGCCTCATTCAAACCCGGGAGCTACAGATAGATGAAAGCGCTCTGACCGGAGAAAGCGTGCCGGTTCAAAAAGAAGAGAGCATACTTAAAGAAGACATAGTCATTGGTGACCGGCGAAATATGGCCTATTCCTCCACCTTGGTAACCTTCGGTAGCGGTCGTGGTATTGTTGTCGCCACTGGTGACAAAACAGAGATCGGTCGAATTAATCAGCTTATTGCCGCGGCCGATGTATTGGAAACACCCCTGACCCGGAAAATCCATCACTTTTCCGGTATTCTGCTTTATGCCATTCTGGCCATGGCCGCCCTGACTTTTTTTATCGGCGTAATGCGTGGCCAGGACTTAGTGGAGATATTCATGGCTTCGGTTGCCCTGGCGGTCGGCGCCATCCCCGAGGGGCTGCCTGCTGCCATCACTATCACCCTGGCCATTGGCGTATCAAGGATGGCCAAACGCCACGCCATCATCCGCAAACTTCCCGCTGTAGAAACTTTAGGCTCCACCATGATCATCTGCTCGGATAAAACCGGAACCCTAACCCAAAACCAGATGACGGTTCAAGATATCGTGGCCGGTGGGCAACGCTATGCAATATCCGGAATCGGTTACCATGCTGAAGGCAAAATTACACCCGTGGGTGATTCGTTGGATACTGCCGGCAATCATTCGCTGCAGATGCTTTTGAAAGCCGGTTTGCTATGCAATGACTCCACCCTGAGAAAGGACGGCGAAGGCCGGCGTGTGGAAGGCGACCCCACCGAGGGCGCATTGATCGTGTCCGCGATGAAGGCAGGTTATGATTCCCGTACACTGGAACAGGAAATGCCGCGGCTGGATACCATTCCATTTGAGTCTGCCCGCCAGTATATGGCCACCCTTCATGATCAGGGTGAAGGAAAACCCAGATTACTCCTGATCAAAGGATCCATAGAAAGCATCTGTCTGGATTGTGCAACAATCATGGGGTCGAACGGCGAACCTGATATACCAGACCCGGGAGCCATAGCAAACTGGGTCGAATCAATGGGTGACAAAGGCCTGAGGGTACTGGCTTTTGCACAAAAAGAGATGTCTCCCGACACCACCCGGATCACCCATGCTGATGTAGAAGAGGGTATTCTTTTCATCGGCCTTCAGGGGATGATCGACCCACCCCGGCCAGAAGCTGTAGAAGCGGTTGCTGCCTGCCAGGCGGCGGGAGTCCATGTAAAAATGATTACCGGCGATCATGCCGTTACCGCCGGTGCTATTGCCCGTCAAATTGGGTTGTGCGGTGAAACCTGTTCATATCATACCCGGGAGGTGCTGACAGGCCGTGATATCGGAGAACTGGATGAAGTGCAATTGAAGGACGTTGCTGAAAATACGGCCGTGTTTGCCCGTGTATCACCGGAACAAAAGCTGCGCCTGGTTGAGGCCCTGCAGAGAAAGGACTATGTGGTGGCCATGACCGGCGATGGCGTTAACGATGCCCCCGCCTTACGCCAGGCCGATATCGGGGTGGCTATGGGCCTCACAGGTACCGAGGTATCCAAAGAGTCAGCCGATATGATACTGACCGATGACAATTTCGCGACCATTGAGGCCGCTGTGGAGGAGGGTCGCGGGATATTTGATAATCTGATCAAATTCATTACCTGGACCTTGCCCACCAACGGAGGTGAAGGTTTAGTCATTCTTAGTGCCATTCTGCTTGGAACAAGGCTGCCTATACTGCCTTTGCAGATTCTCTGGATCAATATGACCACTGCTCTTCTGATGGGGTTAATGCTGGCCTTTGAACCCAAGGAGACAGGTATCATGCTGCGCACGCCGAGGGATCCTTCCATGCCGATTCTAACTGCGCCTTTGATCGCACGCATTTTCATGGTTAGTTTACTGCTTGTGATCGGGGCATTTGGCCTGTTTGAATTCGAACTGATTCTTACAGGTGGTAATGAAGCTCTGGCCCGGACGCTGGCCGTCAATGTTTTTGTATTTGGTGAGATGTTTTACCTTTTCAACTGCCGTTCCATGACTCATCCTGTCTGGACACTGGGGCTGTTCAGCAACCCTCTGCTCTGGGCCGGAGTGGGTATCATGATTATCATGCAACTCATCTATACGTATCTGCCGGTTTTTAATACCATCTTTCAGAGCGCACCTATGGGTCTGAGAGAATGGGGGCTTGTCTTAACAAGCAGCTTGCTGATTTTTATTCTGGTTGAAATCGAAAAAAAGATCAGCCGTAACTATTTTGAAAGATAGTATAGTTTAGGCCTCATGTTGCGTTTTGGGGTCTTATTTTTGATGTGACCGCTATATATTTGAAATAATAGACATTATATCGATTTTCTATCTTGCAACAATTTAATTTTATTATTAATATTCTCAGTTCTTAATGAAATTTAATTGGGATACCCAAGAGCAACCGTAGAAAATTGGAGCATATTGACCGTATCGTCAGCTACCCAAGCCTAAAGGCATTGGGCTTGTAAAAGCCCCACGCTGACCAGCCTAAGTACTTTGAGCACTACGTTACATCGGAAATAGGTAGCAGTATGGGCCATGGTACCAGACAAATGTGCCGGCCCAACAAGTTCGGCTTCCCGAGAACCGGATCTAAAGCCCGGAATAAAAAGGTAAGGGGCTTTCAAACCGGAGACATAGTCGATGCTATGGTTACAGCGGGTAAGAAAGCAGGACATTACGTAGGCAGAGTGGCCGTCAGGGCAACCGGAAGCTTCAATGTTAAAGCCGATACCGCGACAGTACAAGGCATCGGTTGGAGATATTTTAGACTATTACATGCGTCGGATGGTTACGCTTACAACTTTTGGGGTTGATCATAACTGCGGCCACTTTGTGCCAATGTTTTAATTGACTGCAAAATAACGTTGGGATTACAGATGGTTGATAGTGCCCTATATCTGGTCACCACATAGGTGGCTCATCTTATGCTCAAGCCCCAACTTTTAATACGAGCACAACGTGCTAAAGCACTATTTCCTTCCAAGCCTAAAGGCCTGGGTTGCCACAGCTAAAGGAAAAAACCTATGAATTTGGCAATCGATAATTTTGATTATAATTTGTTTGAATCCCGCTGGGAAAAATTATCACGGCAGGAAAAGATCTTGATTGTCAAAAATGCCGGCAAATTATATCCGGAAGTTGCCATTTTGCCGGTGCTTGCCGGTTTGACTTCGTATCATGCATCCGTGAGAAGCAATGCTCAAAAAAGTCTTGAGACCATTCAAGCAAATATCGGCGAACTTTTAGCAGATAGTTTGGATAAAAAGCAATATGTAACGGGCATGAAAAAAAGCGTGTCCTTGTGTGCCAGGATATATGCCGATATTCAACCCGGTATGGCATTTGATGAACTTAGTTTTTTTCTAAAAACATTACTTGGGATTAATGGTAAAGGTGCCTGTTTTGCATTCAAGGCCGTTCGTCAGGGACTTGTCAGCATTGATGACATGGAAAAACTGATTTTCACGGTTCCTGAACCCGAACGTCTGGCTTTTGTGGATGAATATATTCAAGCTTCGCCAGGCATCAGGCTGAAATTTGGATTTATGTTTAAACGGATATTGGAATCAATTCAACAACGGGACTGTGTTGTTAAATTCTTTGCCGGTCTGTTTGACCGGCAAAGAGATGTAGATCCATTTTTAAATAATATTAATTCGGACTTGAGAGATCCTGAGCAGATCATTTCTAATGAGATACGGTCTCAATTGCCGGAAACAAGAGTAATCGGACTGAAAGCGCTTGCCGTGATGGTCACAAAAATTTCTCCTGATTTGTTGATCGATATTCTGGTTAGAGAGGAAATTGAAGAAAATCGGATTGCCGTTTACAATATTGTTGAAGAATCTTCAGTGGGGACGTATAAAGAGCTTGCCTATCCGATCCTGCATCTTTTTTATCAACGGAGCAAAAAAGAAGCGCTTCATGCTTTTAAAGCCCTCGTTGTATCGGGAAAGTTTGCACCGCATACATTATTGAGAATGATGCGCAATAATTATCCTTCCCTGATACCATTGATCCATAGTGAAATATCCGACTTGTCCAAATTTTCTTTTTTTATGATTCAGGATATTGCGCTGAATCAAGATCAATATTTAAATTCAAATTTCGAAGCGAACCTGGCTTGTATTTTTGGGATGATCAAAAAACGGCCGGAACGGATCGTTAAAATATTTATCAAATATGCGACCGACTATAAAGCTGCTGACAGGACAGCGGTAAAATCGTTTGTCGAAAAAACAAAACAGATTCTGACGCAGGAAAAGAAAAGCATTGAAGCGGAGTTTGATCCTGTAATCCAATTAGTGCATAAAAAGACCACCGAGATATCAAGCGCATTGTTAACTTTAACGCAAAACAGGATAGAGGAACTCAAAAATAATAAAAACTCAACATCAGCATATTTTGAAAATCAGGTCATTACCCGTGTGGATTTGTCCTCTTATGACTTTTCGTTGACTTCTTTTTTTTTAAATAAATGCATCATTGATAACAGTGACTTTTCCAATACTTATTTTTTCAAGGCGTTTTTCAAGAAGGCTGTTTTCCATAATGTTGATATGCGTCAGGCACGATTTAAAGAGGTCAATTTTGACCATGCCGTTTTTATTAACGTGAATGCAGCAGCAGCAGTTTTTACAAACTGCAGTTTTCAACATGTTGCCATTTATAATTGCGACTTCAGTCATACCTGCCTGAAAAATGCTCCTTTTATAGAGGCCACGATTTCAAAAGCATCATTTAATCAGGCTGATCTTTCTGGTTCGTGCCTTTCCTATTCCACCATTTCCGCTGTCTCATTTGTGAATGCAATCATTGATCAGGCTGATTTTTCAGACGCCAATGCCCGGTTTTGTCAATTTCCGCCAAAAGGATCCGTTCACTATCGAGCGGACTCCTTGAATTTCAACGCCAGGAAATATCAACTCTCTATTGAGGATCTGCCACCCATGAAAGAATCAATTGTGGCAGAAATCAATATGCAGATTTTCTGTGAATTTATTCATTATGGAGAGGGGAAATTTTTAAAACAAAATCAACTTTCCATGCTCACAGCCTTTGATCTTTTTAATAAAGATCAGACGGATTTGTTTCAACTTATCCCATTTCTGCTTCATGAAAACATCGTTCTGCCCGGAATGAAGGCCATAGACCCCCAGACACCTTGCGGGATCTGGAATTATATGCCAAGCCCTGAAATCCGGGAAATTTTAAGCAAATATATTAGCAGCAAAGAAAAAACGGTCGGGACATGCCGGGATTACGCGATAGAAAGCCTTTTTACTATCGGAAGTGTCGGGTCTATAGCGCAGGAATCAAACTCTGATATCGATTACTGGGTCTGCATTAATGAAGACAACTTGAGTACCCGGGATATCGCGTTATTGAAAAAGAAACTGGAAATTATGGAAAAAATGGCCATGAATCAGTTTTATACTCAAGTCACATTTTTTATGGTTGATGTGCATAGGGCAAAGAACAATGATTTTGGCGGGACAACCAATGAAAGCTCCGGTACAGCGCAATCAAATCTTTTAAAAGAAGAATTTTACAGGACAATGCTTC
>JAQYWJ010000077.1 GCA_030145005.1 Desulfobacter sp.
TTGGTGAAATTCCGGATAGATCTATGATTCTATCCGTGCCAAAAGGCAGTTCGGTTCTGATTTTTTATTCCAGAACAGGTTTATGCTGAGGATCACCCTGGATGACGATTCGTTCTTTCGTACCATGACATCAATTATACCGGTATTGAAAATACCATGCAATATAAAATAGGATATGTCCTTGAAATTAGAATTCTATAATATACAATCGGAGATATTGACCTCCTCCCATTTCTTATATAAAGTTGAGTTAATGATTGCGATGTTATATTAAGCGTACGATAGTATAACGAAAAACCAGCGGTCAGGGACCTGTCCAAGGGAGCGGTAATGACAATGAAAAACAAGATCACGGAATCTATTCTCCTGGTTGACGACCAACCTGCGAACCTTCAGGTGCTGATGAACACTCTGAAAAGTCTCGGCTGCAAGCTGCTGGTCGCCAAAAATGGCGAGACGGCCTTGACCATTGCCCAAAAAATGCGGCCAAATCTCATTTTGCTGGATATAATGATGCCGGGAATCGACGGATTTGAGGTGTGTCGACGGTTAAAGGCGGATCCGGACACCCAGAAAATTCCGGTAATATTTCTTTCCGCCCTTGATGATACCGGAGACAAGGTGCGCGGGCTTCAGCTGGGGGCGGTGGACTATGTAGCCAAACCCTTCCAGCCCGAAGAAGTCATTGCCCGCGTGAATACCCACCTGACGATCCATCGGCTCAATCGCGAGGTGCAAAAGCAAAGGGATGAGCTGGAGCACGAGCTGCAGGTCGTCTCTCAACTTCAACGTAACCTTCTGCCCGAACGTCTACCCCAGGTCCACGGGTTAAAACTGGCAGTACACTATGAAACCAGCCGTTATGCCGGTGGTGACTACTATGATTTTATGACGCTGCCTGGGGATCTTCTGGCCGTCCTGATCGCCGATGCGGAAGGCCACAGTGCTCCTGCCGCTGTCATGATGGCTATGACCTGCGCCCTGTTTCGTTCCTGTCCCACCGATCTGAATGAGCCGGATAAAGTACTTTCCTTTATCAACAAAAATTTATGCAAGGTGAACAGAGAAAGTTTTGTAACGGCAGCCTATGCCGTTTATGACACCGCCCGCAGGACCCTCAGAATCGCCTGTGCAGGCCATCCGTTCCCCATCCTCTATCGATTTTCGGAAAAAACTGCCACCGAAATTCCCTGTGACAACGTTATGCTGATGGGATTGGGTCCTTATACCGATGTGCCGGTTTCCGAAGTATCCCTTTACCCCGGCGACCGTATTCTGTTTTACACTGATGGGGCTACCGACCGATTCAACACATCCGAGGAGCGTTACGGGACGAATCGCCTGCTGCAGAAATTTACAAACGCCGCCTCCGATGTCCCCGAAGTCATTCTTAAAGAAATTGTAGACGACATCTTGCAATTCGCAGAAGGCAGCCCGGCCGATGATGATCAGGCCATGATTGTTCTCTCTGTTGATTAGCATCAATGTCTTTGAGGCCTTGTTCAAAAAGTCTGATATGAGTATGCGGTATACAACGCCTGCTATCTTATTTCGTTTCGGCGGAAAAATATAGGAGAACACTTTGGAAGAATACGAAAACACTAACGCAAGCAAGACGGCGACGGGACAGTCCGATGCCCAAAATGGCCAGGCGGCTGTCGAGAGCGAAGGGTTTTCCCTGACGGAAGTGATCGATATTGAGCAGCTGAAACCCGTCCTTGAAGACTTCTGTAATATCATGGGGATCTCCTCAGCCATCGTTGACTTGAATGGAAATGTCCTAATTTCCGCCAGCCGGCAGCGGATCTGCACCAACTTTCACCGTATTGATTCACGGACGTGTTATCGCTGTGTTGAAAGCGACACGGAACTTGCTGCAAACCTGGAGAAGGGTAAGCCATTTTCGATTTACCACTGCAAAAACGGTCTGACCAACGCCGCGTCACCCATCATCATCGAGGGCCGGCATGTGGCCAATCTTTTTGTGGGGCAATTCCTCACGCAAGCACCAAACATGAACTATTTCAAGCAGCAGGCCCGAAAATTCGGTTTTGATGTAACCGATTACATGCGTGCTCTTGATTATGTTCCGATAATTTCCCAGGAGAAGCTGCTTACCATTCTAAGATTTCTGACGGGGTTTGCTAATATTGCAGTCTTTTTGGGTATCGAGCGGATCAAAGCGAAAAAAGCTGAACATATCGCCAAAATTCGGGTCGAAGATACCGAGAGGGCCAAAAACGAGTTGATACGCTACAAGGCTCATCTCGAAAGCCTGGTGGAGGATCGAACTGAAAAGCTCAAACAATCCGAGGAATACAACCATCTTATCCTGCAATCGGTGGCAGAGGGTATTTTCGGTACCGATACGAACGGTCGATGCATCTATGCCAATGAAGCCGCACAGCAAATGCTTGGATACAACACCGAAGAACTCATCGGTCAAAACATATATGATCTGTTTCACCATTCGAATGAGGATGGATCGCCGCACCTTCGCGAAAAGTGTCCGATTTATTTAGCCCACAGCCAGGGAATCACCAGTTTCCGCAGGGACGAGATCTTCTGGCGCAAAGACGGCTCATTTTTTTACACCTCCTACACAAGCGTGCCCCAGTGCAAAGGCAAAACCATCATTGGCTCCGTAGTGGTCTTCCGCGACATCTCTGAGCGCAAAAAATTTGAAGATGCCCTGCGGGAGAGCGAATACCATCTTAAAAACATTCTGATGACGACCAATGAAGGGTTCTTTTGGGTAGACAATGAGGCGCGTCTCGTATCCCTTAATGACACCATGTGCAAAATTTTCAGCAGACCCCGCGAGGATATTTTGGGAAGGACACTCTTCGAGTTTCTGGACGAAAAAAATACGGCGATCTTGAATGAACAGCTTCAGCGCAGAGTTACCGGCCAAACGGGCGTCTATGAGATCTCCTTCAACCTTCCGGACGGTTCAAAAGTGACCTGCCTGCTCCATGCCACCCCCCTTTACGATAAAAACGGCATAAAAACAGGGTCCTTTGCCATGGTTGCGGACATCACCCACCGCAAAAAGATGGAGGAGGAACTCATTGTCGCCCGGGATAAAGCAGAGGCGGCCACCCAGGCCAAAAGTGATTTTTTGGCCAACATGAGCCACGAAATCCGTACCCCCATGAACGCCGTTATGGGGATGACCCATCTGGCCCTCCAAACAGACCTGACCCCGAAGCAGAGGGACTATCTTAACAAAATTCAGATTTCTGCCAATTCCCTTCTCGGGGTCATCAACGATATTCTCGATTTTTCAAAAATCGAGGCCGGCAAGATGAAAATGGAGTCCATTGAGTTCAACCTGGATGAAGTCCTGGAAAATCTTTCCACTATGATAGCGATGAAAATTCGAGAAAAAGAGGGGGTTGAGGTTCTTTTCAACACCGAAGCCGACGTGCCCCGCCATCTGATGGGAGATCCCATGCGGCTGAGCCAAGTCCTGGTCAACCTGGCCAATAACGCAATCAAGTTCACCGAGCGCGGAGAAATAGTGGTCTCCACCAAAGTACTCAGCCAGGCGAACCATGTTACAGTTCTCCAATTTTCCGTGCGGGATACGGGCATCGGCCTCACCAAGAAACAAATGGCCCAGCTTTTCACGGCCTTTAGCCAGGCGGATACCTCTATCACCCGCCAGTACGGCGGCACTGGGCTGGGGCTATCCATCTGTCAGCGTCTCGTAGAAATGATGTGCGGCAAAATCTGGGTGGAAAGCACCTATGGGACAGGCAGCACGTTTTATTTTACTGGGGCTTTCAAGACCATGCGGGAAGCTAGAGAGGTCTGCCACATACCCCCGCCGGAGTTGAGAGACCTCAAAGCGCTGGTGGTGGACGACAATGCGACCTCCCGACAAATTTTTCAGAATATGCTGGAATCTTTCTCTTTTAACGTTACCTTGGTGGCGTCCGGAGAAGAAGGGCTGGAGGAGATTGGAAAGTCCGTCGGGGGACGCCCCTACGACATCGTGGTGATGGACTGGAAGCTGCCGGGCATCGACGGCATCGAGGCATCGAAACGGATCAAGAAGGATTCGCGGTTGACCCGGATTCCGATCATTATCCTGGTCAGCGCCTACATCCGGGAAGAGATCATCTGGCAGGCCGAGGCAGCCGGGCTGGAGGGTTTCCTGATCAAGCCCATCAACGCCTCGGTGATGTTTGATACGATCATAAACGCGCTGGCCAAAGATGACGGCATGGAGACGCCGCCGGCGGTGGAGAAAGATAAACAGGTCTCAGATGTGCTCAAGAGCCTCGAAGGCGCCCGGGTGCTGCTGGTTGAAGACAATGAGATCAACCAGCAGGTTGCCATGGAAATTCTTGCCGCTGCGGGAGTTACCGTCACCCTGGCCGCCAACGGACAGAAAGCCGTTGACGCAGTGCAGACGAATCATTTCGATGCCGTACTGATGGATCTGCAGATGCCGGTGATGGATGGCTATACCGCAACCCGGATCATCCGCCAGGATGCGCGGTTCAAGGAACTGCCCATCATCGCCATGACGGCCCATGCCATGGCCGAAGATCCGGAAAAAAGCCGCCATGCCGGCATGAATGGTCACATCACCAAGCCCATTGATACCGAGAAACTTTACACAGTCCTGGCGGAATGGATTTCAGCCGCCATCCCCGAAGGGGAGGCCGTATCAAAAGCGGAGACGACACTACAGCCCGTTCCAGACAATAGCGACGCTGTCGTACCGGCATCTCCGGATGAGAAAACGTTGCCGGTGTTTCTGGATGGATTCGATCTTCCTTCCGGCCTGAGGCGTCTTCAAGGAAATCAGGCCCTGTACCGCAAATTGTTGATCAATTTTGGCGACAGGTACGCCCAGAGGGCCAACGAAATCAGACAAGCCCTGGATGCCGGGGACTACAGCAGCGCCCACAAACTGACGCATGAAATTAAGGGGGTTGCCGGCAACCTCTCGGCATCCCAGTTGCATACCGCAGCCACGGCGCTGGACCAGCTGATCAAGCATGTGAATCCGCAGAATCCTCCCCCGGAGGATGCGCTCGCCACGGCCTTAACCGCCTTAGAAAGTCGGATGGAAGATGTCCTTGTATCCGTCCTGCAACTTTCGTCATTGACGACCGACTCCGAACCCGAGACCGCCCCTGAATCGGAGCAGCGACTGCCCCCGGACCTGGCCAAAGAGGCCGCTATACGCCTGCGGGAGGCCGCCGAAATGGGTGACGTATCGGCACTGACGGAAATTTCCGAGGAGATGGCCGCCCGGTCAAAGGACTTTACCCCCTATCTCGGCAAAATCGCACGAATGAAGGAAGACTTTGATTTTGAAGGGATCATCGGTCTGGCCGATGATCTGGAAACTCGATGATCAAGTTTTTGTTAATTTGCCCAACTTCGGCGTTGGAAACAATTTTTAATCCTAAAAATATGTTATATATTCATCCGGTTAAAAATTATTTCCGTCTTGAATTTGAACAAATTCCCTAAAAATTTGATGATCGAGTGGAAAAGAATCTGGAAAAGAAAGAGGGAAAATGAAACCAACCGTTAGTAAAATCTCGAAATCCGATTTAAAAGCATCAATAGACTACCATCTCCGCTGCTCTCTTTGCAAGGAACCGCCGACAAAGGATTACCGGGACCTCTTTCTATCGACGGCCTTTTCCCTGCGGGACAGAATGGCGGAAAAAATTCTGCATACGGAGCAGCGATATCAGACATCCCAAACTAAGCGGGTCTATTATCTGTCTTTAGAATTCTTAATCGGCAGGCTGATGGGCAATAATCTTCACAATCTCGGGATGTTTGATGTGTGTCGTGAATTCATGACGGAGGCAGGCATCGACATTGAAGAGGTGCGTGAGCAGGAGAACGACCCCGGTCTTGGAAACGGCGGGCTCGGCCGTCTGGCGGCTTGTTTTCTTGATTCCATGGCAACGCTGGACATTGCCGGCTTCGGCTACGGAATTCACTATGAATACGGCCTCTTCAAGCAGGAGATCGACAACGGGTATCAGCGGGAAAAACCGGATAACTGGCTGGCGGACCTTAACCCCTGGGAATTCAAGCGGACCGATGAAAAATGCATCATTCCCATCAAAGGACGGATCGAACACTTCCAGGACCGTGATGGGGAGTACAATCCCATGTGGCTTGACTGGAATTTCATCGTGGGGATTCCCTTCGATATTCCCGTCGTCGGATACGGGGGGAAAACGGTAAACTGGTTGAGGCTCTATGGCGCAGGTTCCTCTGCAGATTTTGACATCCAGATCTTCAATGAGGGCGATTACTTCCGGGCGGTGGAGCAGAAAGTCGCTTCCGAAACCATCACCAAGATGCTTTATCCCCTCGACACGATCATGTCAGGAAGGGAACTTCGCCTGGTGCAGGAATATTTTCTCGTGGCCTGCACCCTCAAGGACATCATTCGGCGTTATCTGAAAAATAACGAAAATTTCGACCGGTTCCCTGATCAGGTCGCTATCCAGATGAACGACACCCATCCCTCCCTGGCAGTGGCGGAACTGATGAGGCTTCTAGTGGATGAATATGCACTGCCATGGAAGCACGCCTGGGAGGTCACCCAACAGACTCTGGCCTATACCAACCATACGGTGCTGGCCGAAGCGCTGGAAAAATGGCCCGCAGCCCTTCTTGAGCGCGTCATTCCCCGCCATCTCCAGATCATTTATGAAATCAACCGTCAGTTTCTCGAAAAGATTGCCGCCCGTTATCCCGGCGACGTCGACCTTCTCCAGCGCATGTCTCTCATCGAAGAGGGGGAGAGCAAGTTGGTCCGGATGGCCCACCTGGCACTGGTGGGGTCCCATTCCGTTAACGGGGTATCCTCACTCCATACGGAGATTCTAAAGCAGGACAATTTTTCAGACTTTTACGCCCTCTGGCCGGAGCGCTTCGTCAATGTCACCAACGGCATCACCCAGAGACGCTGGCTTCTGGAAGCCAATCCCCGACTGGCGGGACTGATTACCGACACCATCGGAGACACCTGGATTACCGATCTAAGCCGGCTTCGGGGCCTGGAGCCCTATGCCGATCAGACGGTTTTCATGGACGAATTCCGTGACATCAAGCGGGCAAACAAAGAAGACTTGTCGAAAATCATCTCTGATACCCTCTGGCTTTCCATCAATCCAGACAGTTTGTTCGACATTCACATCAAACGAATTCACGAATATAAACGCCAGCTCCTGAAAATCATGCATATCGTACATGAATATCTGCAGATAGTCAGGGGGGAAAAAACGCCCACGGTTGCCAAAACCTTTATCTTTGCCGGCAAAGCTGCGCCCGGATACTGGGTGGCCAAACAGATAATTAAGCTGATTCACAATGTTGGGCAGGTCATCAATCAGGACAAACGTATCCAGGATGCCTTGAAGGTGGTTTTTCTGCCGGATTACAGCGTCTCTCTTGCGGAAAAAATCATTCCGGCTGCGGATTTGAGCGAACAGATTTCCATGGCCGGCCAGGAGGCGTCCGGAACGGGAAATATGAAATTCATGCTTAACGGTGCTTTGACCGTTGGAACACTGGACGGTGCCAATGTCGAAATGCTCGAGGAAGCGGGCGCGGACAACATCTTTATCTTTGGATTGAAGGCGGAAGAGATCACCGACATGATCAAAAAGAAAAACTATTACCCTGTGGAGTATTATCGTCTATTTCCGGAAATCCGCAGGGTTTTGGATGCCTTTCGCGATAATACTTTCTGCCCTGACGAGCAGGGTATCTTTCAATGGATTTACCATCGGATGATGAATAATAAAGACCCCTATTTCCATTTGCCGGATTTTTTCCCCTATATTCAGATGCAGGATCAAATAGAAGCGGAATACCTGGACCCGGTCAATTGGACGAAAAAAGCGGTCCGGAATGTGGCGCGGTCCGGAAAATTTTCCAGCGACCGGGCCGTTTCCGATTATAACCGCCTAATCTGGAATAAGAAAGCCCCGAGCTGACCGTTATGAAGGGAAAACGTTTCAAGGTGGGGTTTGTAAAAATTGAATTCAAATATCTATATAAATGGATTTTAGGAAGGAAATTATGCAGCTGAAACATAACAATGTAAAGGATGTCCTGATCGTGAGGCCGCTGGAAAAAAGAATCGACGCTTCAACGGCAGCTGAATTCAAACAAAACATGAACGAATGGATTGATTCGGGAAATCGAAGGATTGTGCTCAACCTTTCCGAAGTGGACTTTATCGACAGCAGCGGACTTGGCGCCATTATTTCGGGGTTCAAAAAGATCGGCAATGAGGGCAATATCGTAATCTGCGTCGTGAAGGAGAGCGTCATGAGCCTTTTTCGTCTGACCCGCATGAATCGGGTATTTGATATCTATACATCTGAAAATGAAGCCCTTGAGGCGCTTTCCGGGAAGGCATAAAAAGATGAAAGCGGCGAACATGATCCGGCTGATTATTGACAGCAGGCTTGAGAATGTTTCCCTGGTAGGGGGTGCCGTGCGTGGCATCGCCAACACCCTGTGCATGGACAGCACGACGAGCTACCAATTAGAGCTGTGTGTCGTGGAAGCGGTGAATAACGATATAAAGCATGCCTATCATTGCCAGGCAGGGCATTCAGTGGAAATAGATGTCCTGCTTTATCCGGACCGGTTGACCTTCAAAATTTACGACAGCGGAGAAAGCATGAATCCTGCAAAGGTTGCGCCTTTCTGCTTTGATCCCTCGAAGATTGAAACCCTTCCCGAACGAGGGATGGGGGTCTATATCCTGCACTCCCTGATGGACGAGGTTCATTATGAAACTATAAACGGACAAAACATTCTGACCCTGGTCAAATATGTCAACTACCCCTCCGAAGGGGCTTGTAAAAGCCCAGGTTGACTAGCCTGAGCCCCATTTTTTGGGACTACGTTCGGCAGGATGTAGACACCTTTGGATGTATTCGCCAGTCCAAAGCG
>JAQYWJ010000078.1:0-1410 GCA_030145005.1 Desulfobacter sp.
TCGACGACAGATGGATACTTTTGCATAAAAATGATTCAACTCCAAAGAATAAAAAAAACTAAACTATACCGAAATTGTGGAGTATATTAAATTTTGAAAAATTACAATTTATAAAATCCTCGTTCCTTATGATGTCAGATTCAAATTTTATTAACGCATAGAATGAGCCCGGCCTGAATTATTCCGAGCCGCGACACCTACTGATTCAGTACCACCTGGTTTCCGTTGAGAAACAGTTTTTCTTCCTTGATGTGCATATCAAGGGACAAAAGGTCGCCTTGAATAACGAACAATCCGGTGGCCATTCCCGGTAACAGCGGTTCAGTCAGATTAGGGATACCGCCTGCAAGGGCATAGGGCAGGCTCAGTTGAGCATCCAGGTCAAAAAATGAAAACATCATGTCCGGCTGTATGGCAAAAATAAAAAGATTAGAGGGGTCCAGATCCTTTTTCAGGCTAAGATCCAGGTTTCCGGACACCTTTCCCTCGGGCAGATCAATATCCAGGCCGGTGATTTCCATGCCCAGACCCTTTTTGAGCAAACCATTGAGCGCGGCCATGAGTTGCGGCGTGTTCCGGGCCATTTCATCCTTTAAGGTTTCCTGGAAATCACCGGGATTGCCACCTGTTTTTTCAAGGCGTTGGCCTGCCTGGGTCATTATGTCTGAATACAGGACCATCAACTGTTCAACGGATGCCATATCCATCTGTTTCAGCTTAAAGGTGGCGCCCCAGTCCGACAAAGGCTTGCCCCCCAGTTCAATGCGGTCCACATGAAAATCCGTGGCCATGGTTATGGATTTTTTATCCTCGGATGCACTTGTGTCAAAGTTGACGGTGAGGCCTGAAAGATCTACGGGATCTGATTTCCCGTCATTTATTTTCAGCTGTTCCAGTGAAAATGTATTTTTTCCGGCCCAGATCATGTCTGTGAGCCGGTACAGATCAGATGTAAACGTGACCGGTCCCATCACCAATTCACTGCCCTGGGACAATCCTTCCCACCGGCCTTTTGCATCCAGGGTCTCAAACCCCTTTCCCGTGGAAACGTCAAAATCCAGGGCATGAACATCAACCATTTTTTCCTTATCTTCAATGGAAAAGGCGTTCATATGTATTGTGGAACCCATGGTGCCTGTAAGGGAAAATCGGGTCCGGATGGACAAAGGATCTTTGCCGTTCAGACGGGTGTTCACCCATTGTATGTACCAGGGATTTTCTTCAAGATTTGTTTGTGAATTCACACTGAAAAACCCGTGTGCTCCCTGGTCTACCAGCACCAGTTGCGCCGTCTCGCTTCCGGGGAAACCATTGGGATTCTCAATGCACCATTTGACACGGGAAGAAAACAGGCCCCGGTCATATTCAAGGATTTTCATCCGAAAACCTGTTCCGGTTTTGGCTGTTTTG
>JAQYWJ010000078.1:1510-8944 GCA_030145005.1 Desulfobacter sp.
TTGCGCCGTCTCGCTTCCGGGGAAACCATTGGGATTCTCAATGCACCATTTGACACGGGAAGAAAACAGGCCCCGGTCATATTCAAGGATTTTCATCCGAAAACCTGTTCCGGTTTTGGCTGTTTTGCTGTTATTCTCCTCAACAGCGGATTTAATCGTACGTTCCATGATGATGCCGTTGGCAATGGGCAGGCCGGCAGCACAGACAACAGCCAGGCAGATTAAAACGATCAATAATTTTTTCATACATTTTCCTTTAAACAGGCTCTTAGACGGTCTTTCAATCCGGACCGCCGCAAAGCGGTTCTGTTATTGTCAAAGGCCGTTTTAAAGGCCTGGGTGGATCCCACAATAATGACAAGAAATTTTCCACGGGTCATGGCCGTATACAGCAGATTTCTCTGCAGAAGCGGAAAATGGGCCGTGGTCAGGGCAATGACAACCGCATCATATTCCGAGCCCTGGGATTTATGAACGGAGGCCGCATAGGCCAGGGTCAGTTCGTCCAGTTCCGGCAGATCATAGGCAACGGTTCTGCCCTCATAATCCACAAGCACCTGGCCCGTGGATTTATCCGCCTCTATCACCCGTCCGATATCCCCGTTGAACACCTCCTTGTCATAATTATTTTTCAGGTGCATGACCTTATCACCGGTTTTAAAGGTGTGACCATGGGACTCAATACCGCCGGGCGCGTCATTTAAAACCGCCTGCAGCCGTTGGTTCAAGCTGATGGTCCCGGCCTCTCCCTTGTGCATGGGGGTGAGCACCTGGGTTTCCCGGATGTGGGGAAAGGCCTTTGGAATTCTTTGGGCACACAGCTCACAGATGGTATCAGCCACACGGGCCGGCGTGCTGGTTTCAATAAAATAAAATTGGGAGGGCTGGTCCGGGGTTGCCGATTTTATGTCCGGCATCTGCCCGTTTCTGATACTGTGGGCATGCATGACAATGGGGCTTTTCCGGGCCTGACGAAAAATTTGGGTCAAAGAAAACACCGCCACCTGTGCCGAATCAATAATATCCGACAACACATTACCCGGCCCTACCGAAGGCAGTTGAAAGGTGTCTCCCACCAGGATCAGACCGGCTCCGGCCGGCAGGGCTTCAACCAGACGATACATGAGCTGGGTATCCACCATGGAAACCTCATCCACCACCAGGAGGTCCAGGTCCAAAGGATTGGTGAAGTCACGTTCAAAGGTTCCAGTGTCCTGGTTAAACCCCAAAAGTTTGTGAAGGGTTTTGGCCCCTCGCCCGGTCACTTCGGATAGACGCCGGGCTGCCCGCCCCGTGGGGGCGGAAAGCATCACCTTCAGGCGAAGCGTTTTGAATACAACGCACAGTGCCTTTATCAATGTGGTTTTCCCTGTACCGGGTCCGCCGGTGATAATGGAAATTTTGCAGCCCATAATCCGGGTCACCACATCCAGTTGCTCCTGGGATAACTGAACAGCCATGGCGGAGAGCACCTGTACCTGGATTAAATTTTTATCAACGTGGAAATCAGCATTGGGCATGGATAAAAGCGCCTTGATCCGCCGGGAAATTCCGGCTTCAGCCTTATGTAAAGGCGCAAGATACACCCGGTCCTTTTCAATCACCACTTCGTTATCCGCATCCAGATTCCCGAGCGCATCTAAAAGCTGTTCCCCGGACACCCCCGCCATTTGAATACAGGCCCGGATCAGGTCCTGTTTTTCTTCAAACACATGGCCGTCCTGCTCCAGGTCCAGCAAGCGGCAGACCAGACAGGCTTTAAGCCTTTCTTCATCCTCCTTTTCCGTCCCAAGTTCCCTTGCCAGTTCATCCATGGCGGCAAAGCCAATGGCAGGAATGTCCCGGGCAATGCGAAAAGGATTTTGGGTCAACACTTCCAGAGCGTGGTTTCCATATGTTTTAAGGATGGTTGCGGCCTTGGCCGAATCAATGCGGGTGCCCTGCAGCATCTCCATGACCCGCCGCACTGAATGGTGGGTATTCCAGGCCGTTTCAATCATTTTCTGTTTGGTCTTGCCGATCCCGTATACATCAAGAAGCTGGTCCGGCTCATTTTCAATGATCTCCAGGGTCTGTTCCCCAAAGGTATCCACGATCCTGTCGGCCAGGTTCTGGTTAATGCCGGGAATGATACCGGAGCTTAGGTATTTTCGAATACCTGCCATGGAGGAGGGCAGGGTGACTTCAAACGAGGCGGCCTTAAACTGCTCCCCGTATTTAGGATGGCTGGTCCATGTGCCCTTGAGTTTGAGTCGCTCACCCTGGGCCACCCCGGGCAGATGCCCCACCACGGTGATGGCATCGGCCTTGGGTACTGACACACGACATACGGTGTAATGATTTTCCGGGTTCTGGAATGTAATCCGGGACAGGGTGCCGCTGATGGTAATCATGAAGCCATATTACCGGATGAAAAATTAGCGGTTATCCAACAGGCTGCCTCGTAAAGGTCCCCGGCAATAAAATCGGGTACAATGCCTTTTTTTGTCAAAGCGGCCAAAGCCTTTTCCCCGTTGCCGGTCTTAACCAGGATGGTTTTGGCACACCCGGCATTCTTGCCGCATTCAATATCTTTGGCAGAATCTCCCACCATAAAAGATTTGTTTAAATCAATGCCATGGCGTGCCACGGCCTCAAGAATCATTCCGGGCTTGGGTTTTCGACAATCGCATCCCTGGTCCGGGGCATGCGGACAGAAAAATATATCCTTGATCCGGCCACCGGCCTGTTCCACCCCGTGGGTCATTTTTTTTAAAATGGCATCAAGGGTCCGGCCGGATATCATGCCCCGGCCCACAGCCGATTGGTTGGTAATCAGAATCACCTGGAAAGCACGGGCGTTCAAAAGGGCAATGGCGTCCGGACTTTTGGGGATGAAATGGAATTCGTCCGGATGTTTGATATAGGCATCGGAATCATGGTTGATCACACCGTCCCGATCCAGAAAAACAGTATATCCTGCCATGGTTTTTTAGCTTCTCTCCTAAATAGTGCCTGAACGAAAACCCTGTGTTTGGACGGCTCGTTAGAGGGGCGCATGCCCACAAAGTTGCCCAGATGCAAGGCGCATAAAAATTTGCAACCGGAGCATACTAAATAAAGTATGTGAGGATTGCAAATATTTATGCAACGCCGCAGATGGTGACTTTTCGTTCAAACACTAATTAATCGGCTACGGCAAAGGCATGCTCAAACCCTTCCCTGGCCATCAGTCTTTCGCTGAACGTCACGGCATCATTGAGGTTGTTGAATTTACCGATCCTCACCCGATGAAATTGTCCCCGGTCATCCGCATAGGGAACAATATGGGCATTAAGATAATCTTTAGACAACTTGATTCGGTACTGATCCGCATTGGTTCTCACCTTGAATGCCCCCACCTGCACCGTAAAATTGCCTTTCCAGTAATTCACGGGGGTAAAGTTTACAGGGGAGTGGTCTTTCTTGGAATAGGCAGTTGCCTTTCCAAGGGCAGTTACCTTTACCCGGCCCGTGCCGGGCCCCACTATACCAATGCGCTGGGCTGCTTTATAGGACAGATCTATGATCCTGCCGGCCACAAAGGGGCCCCGGTCATTGATGCGCACCGTGATCTTTCTGTCGTTGTTCAGGTTTTCAACCTTGACCCATGTGTTCATGGGAAGGGTTTTGTGGGCTGCGGTCATGGCGTACATGTTGTAGGTTTCGCCGTTGGATGTTTTTCGACCGTGGAACTTTTTGCCGTACCAGGAGGCGTGTCCTTTTTCCACATACCCGCTTGCCGAAGCCATGGGATAATAGCGTTTTCCTGCAATGCGATAGGGGCGCTGGGTAGCTTCGGTTCCGCCGTATCGTTTATCCGCAGATTTGCTGTGGCCGGAATCATAGGTTCCGGCACCACATCCGGCAACGGCAACCGCAAGGCAGAGAATAAGGGCCGGCATTAATGTTCGGGTCGTATAATTCATACAGAATATCATTTTTTTTATTCCAGGGCCGTGTTAAGAACATCTTCCATTTTATCGGTAAAATAGAAGGTCATGGTGGACTTGATATGCTCAGGAACATCTTCCATATCTTTTTTATTCCAAAGGGGCAGAATCAAAGACCGGATACCGGCCCTGTGAGCCGCAATCACTTTATCCTTGATGCCTCCCACAGGCAGGACCTCACCCCTGAGGGTAATTTCTCCGGTCATGGCCAGACGGGATTTCACTTTCCTTTTGGTGATCAGGGAGGCAAGGGTCGTAAGCATGGTCACCCCGGCAGAGGGGCCGTCCTTGGGAATGGACCCTTCGGGCACATGAATGTGGATATCATGGGTATCAAAAAAGGTATCATCCACAGCCAGCCGGTCGGCATTGGACCGGATGAAGCTTAACGCCGTGGACGCAGATTCCTTCATGACATCCCCAAGCTGTCCGGTGAGCGTCAGGCCCTTGCCGCCCTTCATGGCCACGGCTTCCACAAAAAGCACCTCCCCCCCCACAGAGGTCCAGGCAAGACCCACTGCCACGCCCGGCGCTTTGATCCGGGTGGCCATATCAGGCATGTTCTGGATGGGGCCTAAATATTCGGGAATTTCTTTGCGACCAATGGTCAAATTTTCCACCTGGTCTTCGGCTATTTTAGCGGCAACCCCCCGGCATACGGCACCGATCTGACGTTCCAGGTTGCGTAAACCTGATTCCCTGGTATACCCGGAAATAATCTGTTTGACCGCGCCCGGGGTTATTTTGATCTGGCCGGAATTGATGCCGTTGGCCTCCCGCTTTTTGGGGATGATATACCGGGTGGCAATTTTAAGCTTTTCCTCCTGGGTATAGCCGGTAAGCTCCAGAACCTCCATTCTGTCCCGCAGGGGTGGTGGGATGGTGTGCAGCACATTGGCTGTGGTCAAAAACATGACATCGGACAAATCAAAGGGTACATCCAGGTAGTGGTCAACAAAATTTTGGTTCTGCTCCGGATCAAGGACTTCAAGCAGGGCGGATGAAGGATCTCCGTGGTAGGAGGAGCTGACTTTATCAATCTCATCCAGCATGAAGACGGGATTTTTTTTGCCGGCAGTTCTCAACTGCTGGATGATCCGGCCCGGCATGGCCCCCACATAGGTCCGCCGATGTCCCCGGATTTCAGCTTCATCTCTGACGCCGCCCAGGGCAATGCGGACAAATTCCCGGCCCAGGGCCCTGGCAATGGATTGTCCCAGGGACGTTTTTCCCGTGCCTGGGGGGCCTGCAAAGCACAGTATAGGGCCTTTGGAGTCTTTTTTGAGTTTGCGCACGGCCAGAAATTCCAATATCCGCTTTTTGGGCTTTTCAAGGCCGTAATGGTCCTGGTCCAAAATCTTCCTGGCTTTGGCAATATCCAGCCGATTTTCGGTATATTCATTCCAGGGCAGGGAGGTCAGCCAGTCAAGATAGGTCGATGATACGACATATTCGGAGGATGAGGGGTTCATCCTTGCAAGGCGTTCCAGTTCACGCTGTGCTTCTTTTGTGGCCTCTTCGGGCATGGGATTATCCCTGATCAGGGTTTTGTATTCCCGGATCTCAACTGACTCCTGGTCGGTTTCCCCAAGCTCCTCTTTAATCGCTTTAAGCTGCTGGCGCAGGTAATATTCGCGCTGGCGCTTGTCCATGTCTTCCCGGACCTGATTCTGAATTTTAGAACCCATTTCAAGAATATCAAGCTGATCATTGACCAGACGGGTGACCTTTTTCAGACGGCGGTTCACGTCAATCAGCTCAAGGACCTTCTGTTTTTCATTAACAGGGGCATTAATGGTGGAGGCCACCATGTCGGCAAGTGCGCTGGGTTCCTGCAGGGTTTTGACCATCTGGCTTATTTCCGCCGGCAGCCCCGGCGAAAGCGCCACGATCTTTTCGTACTGTTCAACAATGTTGGCCATCAGTGCCCGGTTTTCCTTGTTCCTTTCGTTGTTACGGCTTTTGAGAACGGAAATGCCGGCATGCATATAATCCCGGTTTTCCAGGTACTCCACCACCTTGAACCGGTTCAGACCCTGAATAAGCAGCTGGGCCTTTTCATCTTCCATCTTGGACATTTTAAGAATTACGGCGACGGTGCCAATGCGGCACAGGTCGTCGGAAGTGTGCCTGGAATCAATATCCGAACGCTTTGACAGCAGAAGGCCAAGCATACGGTTTCCGGACATGGCATCATCAATCAGGTTGATTGCCTCTTTCTGGATCAAAACCAGGGGCAACACCATTTTGGGAAACAGATTGGTATCCACTATGGGAAGAATGGGCAGTTCGTCAGGTATGTCGTCAGTTGTGATGGGGACGGAGGGATGGTTTAATTCATCCATTCGTTTTCCTTTTTATCGTTCCTTTAAAAGAAGCCCCCCACCTTCAGGTGGGGGATGGATTTTAAAAGGCAGTTTTTCTGACAAATAATGTATATCTGTCCCAGAACTGCCAAACTGGTAGATTCCCTTCGCCAATGTTGTAAGGACTTGTCAGTTTCAGCACACCGACCTTTTGGGGGCTTTTAATGCTGAAATACAGAGCCTTAGACTAGGGAGGCATCCAAGGGGGTGTAATGATCCAAACAACGTAGTGCTCAAAGCACTTACGCTAATCACCTATTGGAGCTATTTGCTCCTATCTCGAATCTCACGATTCAAGCCCGCTCCTTTAGGGGCGGGTAGTTGACATACAATCGCCTAATCCATTGGGCTTTTTCATCTTTTTTTGGGGGTTCATCCCCAAGCGTCAATATACCCGGTCTATCCCATGGCTGTTATAAAAAATCAATGGGCATTGTCTGTTCCGAAGAATAATTCGTCTTGAGCTGTTTTCCTAATTTCAGCTCAAGAAACCCGTTGGCATATGAAGCAGATACTTTTTCCATGTCAATGACACTGGGTAGATAAAGAACACGCTCAAACCGGCCGAACTGTATTTCAGCAAGCCTGTAGGTGGCGGTGGCAATCGGCTGGCTGCTTTTACGCATCCCGGAAATTTTTACGGCCTTATCCGAGAGTTCAACAACTATGTTTTCCCGGCAAACACCTGCGATCTCAGCCTGAATAATGATTTCATCCCTGGTTTCAAAAATATCCATCTGGGGTCTCCAGATCCGTTTTGAAAAGCAGAACATGGGATTAACGGATTGAAACATATCTTCAAAAGACTTCTCTTCTGTGGCCGGTGTCTCAATATGATTCCCAAATCGAATTTCTATCTGTTCCATAAAATGCTCCTGATAATGGGAAGGAAACACCCTGAATGCTGTTAACCTGCCCCTAATCTATCTTGTCAGAATACCATCTGGCAGAAATGTTGTAAAGCACTGTAAAAATTAAATGGTTATCAATCAGGTCTGTCAAGTATCTCGCGAATAATCCTTGAAAACCTGTCCATGGAAAAGGGTTTTTGTAAAAAGCCGTGGCATCCGTCACGAAGCATAATTTTTATTTCTTCA
>JAQYWJ010000079.1 GCA_030145005.1 Desulfobacter sp.
CCTGTGCTTTTTTTGCGGCTTCAAAAGGGATCAGATCTGTCTGTTTTAAATCGGATAGTTCCGCATCCAGTTCAGGCAGAAAAAAATGGGAATCCTTTACTGTTCTGCCGATACCGGGAAAATGTTTGGCCACAGCCATGACCCCGCCCTTTTGAAGCCCCTGGATTACCGTAGTACCCAGTTGGGACACACGGTTTGCATCCCCTGTAAACACCCGGTCTTTCATGATGGAATCCACATCCGGCGGGGCCACATCCATAACCGGGGCCATATTCATGTTAATGCCCATGTCAGACAGTTCTGATGCTGTAATCCGGGCAAATTCCCGGGCGTCTTCAAGGGTTATCATATGGGGATTGCCGGGAAATTCAGTAAAAGGCTTGCGCAGTCTTGCTACCTGTCCGCCTTCCTGGTCCACGGCAACAAACAGATCCGGCAAACCTTGATCCAGTGCATATTTTCGGGCATCCATGCACAAACGGCGCAACTGGTCTGCAGATTCAATATTAGGCCGGAACAGAATTATCCCCCCGGTCCTGTATTCTTTTATCAGATGTTTTAATTCAGCATTAAGGGTCTGACCGTCAAACCCGAGCATCAGACGCTGGCCGGCCAGATCCGGTAGTGATTGAAAATCAAATTGAGTCATCATATCTACACACCATGTAAATGCTGTTCAAGGGTTAATATTTTAGGCATATACTGGTAAACGGGTTTCCACCTTGATATGCTGTTTAATTCAATGCCGTTATATATAATTGAAATAGGTCTGTCAGCAGAAACGACAACCACAATCACTTTTGATGTTGTGGCGGAAAATCTCAATGCAGAGTTGTATCTGGCACCCCGGGCCATGTTTTCCCAGGTAACGGACTGCCCGTCCAAAAGACAGCCGAATCCGCGGATTTTGGCATCCGGTGTTATTTGAACTGCACCGTCAATACGCATGAATGCCGCAGCCAGGTCATAATTATCAGAATCCAGAAGAGATAAAGGGGGATCCAGCACATGGCCGGACAGCGCCAGTGGTTCATCGTTCATATCAATCACCACGGTACTGCCGTAATGTGAATGTTCTGCCCTGTGTATCAATCCGGAAACAACACTGAACAAGGTGCCGGCAACTTCGATCTCAAGTTGTGAATCCAAAAGCAATTCTTCCAGCTCCACCAGCTTATTTTTCCTGGTGGTGGAATAAAAATTGCCGTCACAAAATGAGGCGACTTTATGGGTACCCATACTCAAAAAGCCGTGATCGCCCCTGAAATCAGCGATAATGGCATACTCGGGCACAGGGGCCAATGTGATTCCCACAACATAATTGCCGTCGGAAACCAGTTTACGATTTGACCGCTCCACACTGATAAGAAGTTTTCTGATATGTTTGATATTTGAAATTACCGGCCGTTCATTGCGCTGAAACATGGTCAAAAAGTTAATGGTGTCTATATTGACCGGGTCCGTAAAAAAAAGAACCCCCCTTGCCCAGGCTCTCTCTTCTTTGGTTTTTGAAATGGAAAGAATATGGTTTAGAATCGTTGGGACCTGAATTTTGGTATCATACCCCAGATGACTGTTGCGTTCATCCACCATGTAATCGGCTATGGCCTGGAGCGCATAATTTTTAACCACATAATCCGAACAGTTGATGGGCGGATTACACGAGGTATAATCATGGGCAAGCAGGGAAGCCGCTTGTTCCAGCCATTTTTCAGTCGGTTTGATGGAACACATGTCAGGATGGTGCTCGGTGAACCAGACCTGATAAAAAAATTCACTGCTTGCACCTGCAAACGCAATAAGTCCTGACAAGTCCAGATTTTCCTGGGGGATCAGATAGCCTTTAGGCTGACCTTCAATCTGTTCTCCAATATGTTGCCGCCAGCGTTCCTCATGAACAAGAAAGACTTCATTAAGTACGGTTTCATGCCCGAGCAAAAGGTCCTGGGGGTCAAATACCTGAACAGGATCATCCGGTCCCGGTGCAAACAGCAGGGCAACGCGGCTAGGGTTGGAATACCGACGCAACCCGTCAGCCAACCCGTTAAGGATATTGGCTATACACAATTTATTAAAAGAGTCCTGATTCATCCGCCAACCGTTTTTATTCAACAAACTGTAATTAATGAAAGGAAGTAATGACTGATCCCATGTTCCACGCGATTTGGCAAGTTTTTTTTATATGCCGGGTGTTGTAAAAACAGGGAAGGACTGATAATTAATTAAGGAATGAGTACGAAATAAGATGCCCACTTAAATTTTAAAACGTGCGATCCACAATGGACGCCTATTTTGAAATGGGCAAGTTATTTAAAACTCATTCCTAAAAACTGTTAAGGAGGCAGTCAGCTACCCAAGCCTAAAGGGCTTGGGCTTGTTTCGGCAAGCCCTATGCTGACCAGTCTAAGTGCTTCGAGTACTACGTTAGATTGGAAATAGGTACCCTGGGGTGCTTGCCGGCCCCAGGCTCTACGGCAAGTGCTTAAACAGGTCTAAAGGGTTAAGCCGGTGCTGCTTGCGTTGAACCCGATCATAACTTTGACGAGGCAAACATTACTCAGCTCCGGCATATGGCTGCCGCTAAATATCATATGCCTTTTTACAAACATAACGTGCTAAAGCACTGTTTCCTCCCAAGCCTGAAGGCTTGGGTTTCCACACCTAAAGGTTATTTTTATGATGAAACTATTTTCACGGATTTGTGCGGTTGTTCTAATTGTTATCGGGGTCACAGCGTTATGCCATGCCCAGACCGCTTATGTCTCTGATATACTCATTCTCACATTCAGGAAGGGGCCTGGCCCCGGCTACCCTGTAATTTCCGCTTTAAAAAGCGATACCCCTTTAACCATAATTAAAGAAAGCAACGGTTATCTTAAGGTGGAACTTTCATCCGGGGAGCAGGGATGGGTGGATAAAAATTATGTTGTAACAGATCTACCCAAATCAATAATCATAGACCGGTTAAAAAAAGAAAATGCCGCCCTTGAAGACAAAATCAGGGTTTTGACGGAACAGACAGACCAGGCTGCCATGGAGCAGCTTAAAAAAGAAAACCAGACCCTGACCCAAAACATTGAAACTTTAAAATCACAGTACGCCGTGCTTAAAACCGCCTCTGCCAATGTAACCGATACTTTAGAGGAAAACAAACGCCTTAAAACCCGGAACGCATCTTTGTCCGCCGTACTTGCCCAGCAAAAGGAAAATAGCGGATTCATGTTTAAAACCGGCATGATTAAATGGTTTCTGGCCGGTGTAGGTGTGCTTCTTCTTGGCTGGGTTATTGGCTTGAGTGTATCTTCCAGGCAAGGTAGTTCAGGCTCATTGCTGGACTGATTTTTCAATACGCTTCCATTGGCGAGCCTTTATGGCGACTTAAAATTCGGCGCATCTGTGGGCTATTCAATTCTGACCGAAGGCCTTATTTCGTTTGCCCTTGTTTCCACGCTCAAGTGCGCCTGACCGGGCCCTGATTTAAAATTTATGATAAATTTGTTCCTGTTCATCCAGGATATCATCCAGGATGTCTTCGGTGGTATAGGGATTCATGATGACACTTCGAAGCACCACCACCATGAAGTCATCCTCCGGCGCAAGTTTGAGCCGGGTTCTGGAGACAAAACTTTTGCCTGCTTCCCGCTGGACGCGCTGGACGCGGATATTGATCTCGTCAAGTTCCTGGTTTAAGCGTTGACGCTCCTGCCCCCGGGCAGTTTCCATTTTCTGACGGAAGGACATGGGTACCAACCGGTAGGTCAGAATATTGAGTACAGGCGGGGTCACAAGTTCAAACTCCGGCCGCGCTTCTATTCTTTCGGCAAATGCCCTGGCCGTTTCAATGCCATGATCAATCATCAGGGCATACCCTTTGGCTCCCATGATTTTTAAGGATGCATCCAGGATCAGGCAGGCCGCCTCCCTGGAACCTTCAAGGGTTTTAATGCCTAAATCCACAGAGCCTTGTCGGTTGACGTACCGGGCATGGTAGGCAATGGCATCAAGGGCAAGGGGATTTTTAAAATAAACCATGCCCGTTCCCATGGGCATGTAAAACTGCTTGTGGCCGTCAATGGTGACGGAATCTGCCCGTTCAATGCCTGATAACAGATGGGCATAGGTGTCGGATAACAGTATCGGTCCGCCCCATGCCGCATCCACGTGAAAATGAATTTGTTCCTGTTCACAAATATCAGCCAGCTTTTGCAATGGATCAATGGTCCCTGTTTCCGTGGCCCCGGCAATGCCTATGATTGCGGCGATTTTTGTCCGCCCCTCCTGCTTTAGGTCCTGGACGGTCTGTTTAAGTTTATCTGTATCAATGGTGTGATCCGGTTTCACATCTATGGCAATGATGTTTTTATTGCCCAGGCCCAGAATTCCGCTTGCTTTTCTCAAAGAGTAGTGCCCCCGTCGGGATACAAGGATCACCACCCGGTCCGTTTGATGGATGCTCATGGCCTTGAACAGGCCGTCTTCTTCAATGCTTGAAAAATCATCTTTGGGCGGGAACAGGCGATTTCTGGCCACCCACATGGCTGTTATGTTGGCCGTGGTGCCGCCGGATGTAAATGCACCCAAAGCCGTACGGGTATTCTGGACATGCGCCTGGTAGAAGTCCTGGCTTTGTTTGAAAATCAGGGCGTGGATTTTGGCCAGCACCTGCCTTTCAATGACAGCCAGTACCTTGGAGGTTTCCATTTTAATGACATTCTGGTTCAAGGCTGCGGTAATCGCTTTAAGATGCACCATGAAAAAGGGCAGGGCAGAGGTCATATGACCAACGAAGTAGGGCGATGCCACATTAACCGCTTTAGGGGCAATGTCTTCAATGATATCTTCAATAACCTGGCCCAGATTTTTTTGGGGATGGTCGCTGATCTCGACGTCCATGTAATTTTTAGCCAGTTCATTGATGCTGATTTCTTCGGTGACGCCCACATGCCGGTTAAGAAAATCATGCAGTCCGAACAGGATCTGCTCCATGTATTTAACCAGGGTCTTTTTGCTGTTTTCATCTTCGGGACGGATGAATACCCGGTCCAAAGACTTACGGTCTGCGATCAACTGTCCGGCTGTTTTTCGTAAATTTTTCCGGCCTTGGTTCCAGTTGCTTTTTACAGGTAATGAAAAAAATGAAAAAGAGGATGACATATTGTGAAGGCCTTTCCTTCAATTTAAAAATTGTTTTGTCTGGCCTGTGCTGTCCGGTATGGACCTGCCGCCTTTTGCGCTTTTCGGCTGTCATGTTGTTAATTTAACTTGAAAACCGTCTTAAAGTATGGCAGGCATACCTTAAAATAAGGAGAAAATCAAATGGAACTTAATGTTAAAGATATTTTAACACGGGTAACCCGGTACAATCTGATCCGTAACGGCAGAATGATCTATATTGATGTTCATAAAAAGATCCAGGGTAATCTGGCAGACGATTATATTGCCGTGCCCAACCTTGTGAACATCATTGCAGAATCCGGGCACCAGGGTGCAGGCGGCACCGAGGAAGAAGCCCTTGAAGATTGTCTTAAAAAAATCAAGGGGTTGGACTTAGAAAACCTGTTTCCCAAAGTTGTTTCGAAAAACAATACCCCGGAACCTGACGGAAAATCTTAAGAAAGATAATTAAGGCAAGAGGTTATCCTTTTCCCTGGTTTCTTACGGTTTTATTTTATTTAATTATATAGCGGTCTGGGATTGAGTCATAACAGGGATTGTGTTATTTTTAAATCATCATCTCACCAATAAAAAGGAGAGCCTATGAACATTTCAATCACTTTCAAGAACGTCCCTTCATCTGACGCTGTAAAATCCCATATCGAAAAGAAATTAAATAAATTGGATAAAATGCTGGATGCCCCGGCCGAGGCCCAGGTCGTCCTGTCAGAGGAAAAATTAAACAGCGTTGCTGAAATTAATCTGACTTGTAATAAATTGAAAATTCATGCCAGGGACGAGGCTGAAGACAACAACATGTATTCAGCCATTGACGGTGTGACAGAAAAAATTAAAATCCAGATCACCAAATTTAAAGAAAAGCAAAGACGGCACCTGGCTGGTGACAAACAAAGTATCAAAGATGAAGTACCGGATTCTGCCGATAGCGAATAGACGTTTGTCTGAGTCCTGAAATATGATTTAACCGGATCCCAGTCCTGAAAAGGTCTGGGATCTTTTTTGCATATATTTAAGTTTTTGCCATAGGTTTATAACCACGGAAGACACGGAAAGCACTGAAAGTTAGAGTGCAAAGCCCTCAATCTGTACTTTTGGGTGACTGCCAAAGTTAATCAGTAATCAAACTCATTTCCGTGTCCTTCCGTGCTTTCCGTGGTTCAGTCTTTTGGACTCAGTCCTAAATTTGTGAATCTTAAGAACCCCGTAAATTTTTTTCAGCCTGGATAATGGCCTGCACCCCCCTGTGAAGATCCGCTACAATGGTGTTGGCGCTGATACCTAACCTGCGGGCATTGGAGATGTCAAACACTGCTTTTTCGACAGCGGTTTTTTCCCCGCCCGTACCCCGGATCTGCAGGTGGTGAACCCTGGTTATGGTTTCAAGAAAAGATGGTTTTTGTTCCAGTTTTTTAAGATGGATATGCACACCTGCCCGCATGGCTGTCCCGATATTGGTGGGGCAGGTCGTAAGGAATCCTTTTTTCCGGTCAAAGGCAAAATCAAGTCTATCGCCCAATGCCTTGATCATCTGTATCAGCCGGTTAAAAACATTGGTAATATCCCCGCCAGGGGACTGGGCTATGATGCGCAGATGATCTTCCTCATTGACCCATACCCGGATCACGTTGTCTCGGCTTGTGAATATGCCGCGTCCTAAAGGATAATCCCGGTTTATGCCTGCCGCATCCATGAACCGGTCACCTTTCCGGAAGGCCAGCCCTTTTTTAAGCAGAGTATTAAACTGTTTTTCATTCAAATCCGTAAAAGCAGTATAGGTGCCGGATAATTTTTCGGGCAAAATTTTGAAGGCGTGTTTTACCGTCTCTTCCAGGGCCAGTCGCTGATCCGGGGTCATGTTGCCTGAAAAAGGAAATTTGCCCAGGTTTCTTGCCACCCGTATCCGGGATGAGCGTATGAATATCTGTTCCGGGTCCAGGTCCGGGAGAACCGCTTCCTGCAGGCCGGGCTTATGAGACCAATCCGGATCAAGATGGTGGTAGTCTTCAATGATGGGTAGCAGTACCGGTGCAAAGCAGTCATAGCTTTCCATATCCCCGGCATAGATGCCAATGCTGGAATCGGGGTTTTCAATGCCGGACCTGATGGCCTGATCAATACTGTATCCCGACGGGGTGCGGATTTCTTTAAGGTCGTTATAAAATTTAAGGGTCAGGTGTTGTTTTATTTTGGAACGGGAGGAGACGTGAAAAGGCAGTCCCGGCTCAACTTTCATAGCGGGAGGACTGGGAAGATACAGCCCGGGCCAGCCGGGTCTGGATCTGATCTAAAATAATGCAGTCCTTATGGCATTTGGGCAGGTGTTTCCTGAATTCACAATTGACGCATGGGCTTTGGGTCAGATAGCCTACTTCAAAATCAAATAAATCTCTTTTAACTGCTTGCTTGTCCATATCTTTCATATATTCTACGGGTTGAAATGATGGCTTTTATATCATTCTATTTAGGCCCGGGTCAATATCCGGGTTACAAAAGCGATTACGAATAATGGGTGACGCCTTACACGTAAACCAACTTTTGGGATAAGACCGAAATATGCTCGGGGCCGATGCCACAGCATCCACCGATCAGCGTAGCGCCCTCCTGAACCCATTTTCGGGCCCAGTTCAGATATGATGACGGGGTTAAATCAGTACGCATATCGTTGAGTTTTTTGTTTGCCTTTGCATCTTCAGGTTGCGGCGGGAAAGCATTGGCATAGGCGCCAATCTCCATATTCCCAACGCCTAAGCGTTCCAACTGACTTTGGGTTACCTTGATGGCCTGACTGATGACTTCGGGTTGGCAGCAGTTAAATAAGACAGCATTCACCTTGGCATTGACCATCGCTTTGACCGCATCCGCCACAGATTCTCCGGACCGTAATACTGGTTCACGATTTAAATGTAAATCGTCCAGGGTGAAAGAGATCCAGAACGGCTTGCTTGACATATCCAGTTGGTCCGTCAAGGACTTGATCCTGAGCGGTTCATCAATCAGGCTCTGGGTTTCACATAGCCATAAATCTATATACGGAGAAAGTCCCTCTATTAGAGGGGTTGCAATTTCAACCACCCGCTCCGGTCGGTACAGATCGGCACGGTAGGAGCCAAACAATGGAGGGATGGAACCTGCAACACGTATGCGGGTTCGGGTTTCGGTTCGGGTTTCATTAACGGCTGCCCGAGCCGTTTTTCCGGCGATAGTTGCCAGTGCCCTGCTCTGTTTTTTAAATTTTTCTTCACCAATATGAAAAGGGACCAGGGCATAACTGTTGGTTGTTATAACAGATGCGCCGTTTTCAATGAATGCTTTATGGACCGCCTTGACAACCCAAGGGGTCTCCATCATGGCCAGTGCTGACCATTCCGGCTGTCTGAACGGTGCGCCCTGCCGTTCCAGTTCCCTGCCAATGCCACCGTCCAGAATCGTCACTTTCCCCGTTGCCACTGCGTGCTCCTTATGGTTTGTTTGACGTTCAATTAATTGGAGAGTAGATTTTATTTCAATTCCGATTAATTAAAGAATAGTCTTACCCGTGCAAAAAAAATCAATAAAATATTCTGGCTCAGAAGATTCCGGGGAGTTGAATTTCTTTTTTTATTCTGAATACAGTTTGATTATCATAACTATTAATAATAGTATAGGCCTCTGAACCCATTATTGGTGGGATTTTGTTTTTGACATAGTCTGCAGTGTAAAATTTGAACTGATCCGCCAAACAATGCTTCTGTTATTGAAAGCTTT
>JAQYWJ010000080.1 GCA_030145005.1 Desulfobacter sp.
AAAAATTAAAAACGCCGCAACTCTGGCTTTCCATGACGAGGGGGGGGATTGAGAACAACCAAGTTGCCGCAAGATCGGAAGCCCATAACAATTTGGAAGAAATAAAGAAGAAAACCAATTTATAAGTCCCGGTACAGGGCCTGGGCATTTTCTCCGAGCACCATCCGTTTCTGATCTAAAGTCAGTCGTGACTGGTCAATGTCCCTGTAATACCTGTCAGGGGTAAGCAGGGGATAATCCGTGCCAAACAGAATTTTTTCCAGTACCCCGGCCTTGAGGGCCATATCGTAGATTTCCGGGTCATAAAGAAAAACAGAAGCAGCCGTATCATACCAGATGTTTTTAAGCCGTTCTTTCATCTGTTTTTTCATGATGTGATAAAAGAAGATGCCGCCGCCCCAATGGGCAAGAATGATTTTGTTGTCTGGAAAGGCCTGGGCCAGATTATCAATCTGCTCAAGGGTAACAGGGGTTTTTCCCGGATAGTGATGGCCCAAAGGTTCATTGGTATGGATCATACAGGGTAAATTGCCCTTGCGCTTGAGTATATCCATCACAGGTTCCAGAAGTCGGATAGCCCTGTCATCAATGCCGGACAGATAAAAAGCCAATTCCCCCACACCGGAAAGCCCTGCATCAATACAGCGTTCAGCCTCTTTTGCCGCACCTTTCCAGGCCAGATCAAAACAGGCCAGACCCCGCAACCGTTTCGGGTAGGCGGTGACCGCCTCAAGTACCGCATCATTGTTTCTTTTTGTGTATTCGGGATTACGCCATGGAAATCCTGAAAGAATGGAGATATCCACTTCATGGCGATCCATGGCGTCTATCAGTTGAGACACCGTTGCAATTTTTGACTTTGAGGAATGATATAGGAGTTTGAATTCAGGTTCGTTGTCAAAGAACGGGGTCCTGTCATCTGCAACGGCCTGGAAAAAAAGATGGGTATGGGAATCGATAATCACGGCATTGCCTTTATAAAGATTGAAAAAAACTAACAGGCAATATATATTAAACCCCCTGCTCAAACAAGGGCGAATGAGGGATGAGATGATGGATTACTATCCGATTTTTTTAGATGTTAAAGACAGATGCTGCCTTGTGGTCGGCGGTGGGGCCGTGGGAACAAGAAAGGCGTTTGGCCTTGCCCGGTCAGGTGCCCGGGTCATCGTGGTCAGCCTTGGCTTTTCAGATGAATTGTCAAATACGCCGTTTTCCGCCATTACTTTAAAGAAAAAAGAATTCGAGGATTCGGATCTGGACGGTATGAGCCTGGTTTTTGCCGCCACAGATAATATGCAGTTAAATGCCGGAATACGGCAGGCTGCCCAAAAGAAAAATATATTGTGCAATATTGCTGACGGTCGGGACAAAGGGGATTTTATCCTGCCGGCAGTGGTGGACAGGGGCGATCTTTTATTTGCCGTCTCTACCTGCGGTGCAAGTCCGGCCCTTTCAAAGAACCTGCGCATGGCGCTTGAGGCACGTTTCGGCCCTGAATACGGTATACTTGCAGCCCTTTTAGGCCGCATCAGAGCCATTTTGATGGAACGGGGACATGATCCCAAGGGGCACCGCAAAATGTTTTGTGCCCTGCTTGATGCCGATTTGCCTGAAAAGATTGCCGCAGGACAAACCCGTCAGATTGATACCGTGCTTGCCAAGGTTCTAGGTGACGGCTTCAGCCTGGAAAGGCTTATGCCTGATTTCGGTACCAGGGAGTTGTAATGTCTATGAATATTCCTTTTATCCTTTTGCAGTGTGCAACCTTTTTTTACCTGATCAGTACAGCCGGGTATTTTTGCTATCTGTTTTATCAGAAAGACCGGATCCAGCAGACCGCCTTAGGCGCTGTGGGTATTGGGGCTGTGGTTCATCTGTTTGCCATTGTTCTGCAAAGCGCGGCACTTGGCGGGCTGCCCATCTATACCCTTGGCCAGAGCCTGTCCATGGCAGGCCTGTCCCTTGCTGCCATGTTTCTCTATGTGCAGTACCGATTCCATCTAAAAATTCTTGGTGTGTATGCAACGGCCATGATCACTGTCCTTATGCTTGCTTCCATTTTTCTGCCCGAGGCAACCCAAGCCCCGGACAAGATATACAAGGGCATTTTCTTTTTCGGGCACATCATTCTTATTTTTACCGGGGAGTCCATGCTGGCCCTGGCCTGCGGTGCCGGTATCCTTTATTTGCTCCAAGAGCAGGGCATCAAAGGCAAAAGTCCGGGTTTCTTTTTCAAACGATTGCCGTCTTTGGATTTTCTGGATGCAGTGTCCTATACCTGTATTACCACAGGGTTTGCTTTGCTTACCTTTGGGCTTGTCACCGGCTTTATTTATGCCAGGTCCGTGTGGGGCAGTTTCTGGCGATGGGATGTAAAAGAGGTGTTTTCCCTGGGAGCCTGGCTGGTGTATGCGGTACTTCTGCATCTGCGGCTTTATTCGGGGTGGAGAGGACGCAATTCCGCAATTATGTCCGTAATCGGCTTTATCATACTAATTTTTACCTTCCTGGGGGTGAATTCCTTCCTTGGCGGGCATCACCAGGGGTTTACCCAATAAGAACAGGACGCAGATTAACCCATTATGCCAAAAATAATTCTGATTGGTGCCAGTCATAAGACCGCGCCTGTGGAGCTTAGGGAAAAATTGGCTTTTTCCCAGGAAGAGATTGAAACGGCCCTGGAATTTATAAAACAGGATTCGGGTATCAAGGAAGGCCTGGTTTTTTCCACCTGCAATCGTCTGGAATTTCTCTATATACCGGGAAACGGGGTGTTGGAAGACAAAGACAGAATTGATGCCGTTATGCAATTTATCTCTAAACTGAAAAAATTACCTGTTTCTGAATTCAAGTCATCCCTGTACATCCACAGAGATGACGATGCTGTCCGCCATTTGTTCTGCGTGGCTGCAAGCCTTGATTCCATGGTGGTGGGGGAACCCCAGATTCTAGGGCAGGTGAAAAAGGCCTATAAAACCGCCGCAAGAGTCGGTGTCACAGGGGTCCTGCTCAACCGTCTGATGCATAAATCCTTTTCCGTGGCAAAACGGGTGAGAAAACAGACCGGAATTGGTGATAACGCCGTCTCCATTTCCTATGCCGCCATTGAACTTGCCCATAAAATTTTTGCCGATCTTGCCACTAAAAGCGTCATGCTCATCGGGGCCGGAGAGATGGCGGAACTGGCTGTTGAACACCTTATGACCCACCAGGTAAAAGATATTGTGGTGGTCAACCGCACATTTAAAAACGCCCTGGAACTGGCCCGCAAGTTCAATGGTCAGGCTGTTCAGTATGAGGAACGGGAATCTGCACTGGCAGATGTGGATATCATTATCAGTTCCACCGGGGCCACGGATTATGTGTTAACCCGTGACCAGGTCAAGGGCATCATGAAAAAAAGACAGAACAACACCTTGTTTTTTATTGATATTGCGGTGCCCAGGGATATTGATCCCCGGATCAATAAAATATCCAATGCCTATGTTTATGATATTGACGATTTGAGAAATATTGTTGAAACAAATATGAGCCGGCGGGAACAGGAGACCGTAAGGGCGCAACGGTTTGTGGAGGAAGCCTTGTTGGCTTTCCGCCGGTGGTTGGATGAACTGGCCGTGGTGCCCACGATCAAGGCCATCAATCGCAAAATGACTGACATTGTGAATCTGGAATGCGAGAAAACCCTGGCCGGGCTGCCCCATCTGTCAAAGGATGATACCGAATCCATCCGCAGGATGACAAGGGCCATTGCGTCCCGTGCCATCCATGATCCCATTTTATTTCTGCGTAACACCGGTGATCACCGGGACGATTCTTTCTATTTGAATGTGGCCCGGCAGCTGTTTAATCTGGACATCCCGGATCACAACTATTGAAGATGGTTCAATGAAACTATTAATACGGTTGGTCATTTTTTTATTGGTATGTGCATGCTTGGCTTTCTTTGGCTATGCTTATCTGATCAACCATCAGGTGGCCGAGCGGTTCAAAGAACGCTTGTGGGATGTGCCGGCTAAAGTATATGCACGCCCCATGACCCTTTATCCGGGGTTGCAGTTGTCCGCCAAATCCCTTGGGCAGGAACTGGATCTGCTGGGATACCGAAGGGTTGAAACCCAGGAACAGCTGAGCGTGCCGGGCACTTACACCCGGTACCATGGCCGGTTTGTTCTCAATTGCCGGCCTTTTGATTTTGGTGCGCAGCGCCGCCCCTTGCGCCGCACAGAGCTGACCATATCCGGCAGCCGCATCACCCGGCTTAAAACCGGACTTAAAACCGGGCAGCGTAACGCTGACATGGAACAGCTGGACCCAGTGCTGATAGGGCAGTTCTACCCTTCTTCCATGGAAGACCGTATCCTTCTTGACACTGAAGATATTCCGGCATTACTTAAAAAGACCATTGTGACCGTGGAGGATAAAAATTTTTATTCCCATTACGGTATTGATTTTAAATCCATTTTCCGGGCCATTGTGGTCAATATCCGCCAGGGTCGGTTTACCCAGGGCGCCAGTACCCTGACCCAGCAACTGGCAAAAAATTTTTTTCTTTCCCCTGAAAAAACGCTCAAACGAAAGCTCAGCGAAGCTTTTGTCGCGGCAGCCATTGAACGTCAATTTACCAAGGAGGAAATCCTTGAAGCCTATATTAACGAAGTTTACCTAGGACAGGACGGTGCCAGGGCCATACACGGGTTTGGCTTAGGGGCTCAGTTTTACTTCGGCAAGTCTTTGGGGCTGCTTTCCCCAAGGGAAACCGCTCTTTTGGTGGGCATACTTAAAGGTCCGTCCGTCTACAATCCAAGGGTTCATCCGGACCGGGCCATGGCCCGGCGAAACACTGTACTTGGCCTCATGGCAGACCAGGGACTGATTTCATCCACCCAGCTGACAAAATCACTTGGCCGCCCCCTTGGCGTTATTCCGGTACCCCGGCAATGGCGGTTCCCATTTTACCTGGATCTGGTTAAGCGCAGACTACTTAAAGAATACCGTGAAAAAGATTTAAAAACCATGGGGCTGCGGATTTTTACCCCTTTGGACCCTTTGGTGCAGCTGGCTGCGGAAAAGGGAGTGGCGGACTTCATGGCGGGCAAAAATTCAAAGCTTCAGGCCGGTGTGGTGGTAGCGGCCGGTGCCACCAATGAAATCCAAGCCATGGTGGGGGGAAAGCAACCTAAATATAAAGGGTTTAACCGCGCCTTGGATGCAAAGCGTCCCATCGGCTCTCTGGTGAAGCCTGCGGTATACCTTTCGGCCCTGGAGCGGCCTGAAAATTATACCCTGGTGACCCGGATCAATGACGGGCCTGTTTCATTGAAAAGTGGCGGCCGTCTTTGGAAACCCATGAATTTTGACAAAAAATTCCATGGGGAACTGCCCTTGTACCAGGCCCTGGTTCACTCCTATAATACATCCACGGTCAGGCTTGGCATGGATCTTGGTTTGGATACTGTTTTTGCAACCATGGCGCAGTTGGGATTCAAACCCGCTGCACCGCTTGTGCCTGCAATGCTTCTGGGCAGTTTTGAGATGACACCTGTCCAGGTTGCCCAAGTCTACCACACCCTGGCCTCGGGAGGATTCTATACCCCCTCAAGGGTAATAAACGTCGTTTATACCCCTGACGGGGAAACGCTCCAGCGTTATCCTTTACGCATTGAACAACACCTGGATCCGGGCGCCGTATTTCTGGTGAATAAAACACTCCAGGCTGTGGTCCGCCAAGGCACCGGGAAATCTTTGTCCAGATGGCTTTCCCCGGATCTGGGCATTGCCGGAAAGACCGGTACCACAAATGATCTGCGGGATACCTGGTTTGCCGGATTTTCCGGAAATCGCCTGGCCGTGGTTTGGGTGGGCAGGGATGACAATAAGTCCACAGGGCTCACCGGGGCTTCCGGCGCCATGCAGGTTTTTGGCCGGATCATGGCCCAGATTCCCAATACGCCCCTGGTCCTGACGCCACCGGAAAATATTGAGTGGGCGGTGATCAATCCCGAGACCGGGCTTCGTACGAATAATAATGCACCAGGTGCCCTTGCCGTGCCTTTTATCCGCGGGTCTGCTCCTGGCGTTCCCGATCCTGCTGCTGAAGTCGAACCTCCAACCCCGGCAGCCCCCGGACCCGACAAGCAACCGGTGCAGAAAAAAAAGCCGCGGTATCTTATTGACTGGCTTAAGGATGTATTTAAATGAAAAAGTATTATTTTTATCTCATTGCCCTGGCCCTTATCGTTTTATCCGCCTGTGCGCAAAAGAGACCTGTCTCAATGCCCCAGTCCCATTGGCCCCCTGAATCCGTGCCTGAGATCGGCGGGCCTGTAACGGGTCAAAGCACTATGCCCGGTGATTCGGCAGTTGCGGGTAGAGGAGAGGCCCAGAATCCGCTTTTGTCTGCTGTGCGCCCTGTTCAGCGTCCCCGGCCTAAGGCGCTGACCCGGATGATTGAGAATGCCGAAAATCAACTTAAAAATAGGCAGCCCCAGCTTGCCTTTTCCACCCTGGAGCAGGCATTGTACATTGATGGTCAGGACCCGCTGGTATGGCACCTGATGGCAAGGGCCCAGCTTGACCAGGGAAATGTTGTACAGGCGGTTTCCCTGGCCAAAAAGTCCGACAGCCTGGCTGCTGCGTATCCTGAAGTAAAGAAAAAAAACGCAGCGCTTATCCGTAAAGCCCAGGGCGGCTAAGACTAAGAACCTGTTTAAAAATTAGGGGCCGTTCTCATGAGATTGCAACCGATTCACCAATTTTTAAACAGGCTCTAAATATTATGACCATTGGGGCTTTTAATTTATGTCATGATCCTGTAAATAGTGCCCGACCGAAAACCGTAAATTTTGCCGATTACTTCTTTGGCCGTAAATTTTAATCCTCGGAATATTCAATATATGCCTGTGGTTAAAATTTCCGCCCGCCTTGTACTCAACAAAATTTCCAGGTTTTGGTTCAGACACTAAATATATCGGTTTGTATTTTTAACCGTTAATGGTCCCGTTATTATCGGGACACTTTTCAGGAAAGCATATGTCCCCAATATTTGGTATTGATTTCGGCACCTCCAACTCTGCGCTGGCCGCAAGTGTTGACAACCAGGTACAACTTCTGGATATTGACCCTGGTAACCCCCTTTCAAATTCTTTGAAATCCATTCTTTATTTTATAAAGGAAGAAGGACAGAACCTGTCCTTTGTGGGCTATGAAGGGGTCAAACAATATATCGACAACGGTGCCGAAGGCCGGTACATGCAGTCGATTAAATCTTTTTTATCGGACATTTCCTTTCAAAAAACAAATATCCACGGTAAAAATTACACCATAGAAGAGCTGATCGGTTATCTTCTTAAGACCATGAAGGAGCGTGGGGAGAAGATTATTGGCCGGGATGTGGACACGGTTGTACTTGGCCGTCCGGTTATTTTCTCAACGGACGAAGAACGGGAACGCACCGCAACCCAGCGGCTGATAAAAGCCGCACAACTTGCCGGGTTCAAGGAGGTTTCCCTGCAGATGGAGCCTGTGGCCGCTGCTCGGGCCTATGAGAACAGCCTGTCCCCAAACCGGGAACAGATTGTGCTGGTGGGCGACTTTGGTGCAGGCAGTTCTGATTTCACCGTGCTCAGGGTGGGCAATCCGCCACACGCCGGGGACAGGGAACAGGACATCCTTTCCGTTGGCGGGCTTTATATCGGCGGGGATAATTTTGATTCCCTGATCATGCGCCACAAGGTGGCAAAGCACTATGGCACGGATGTTAAAGTCAAATCCATGTTCAGTGATAATCTTACGGGACTGTCCCCACTGGTCCTGAGCCATCTGATGCAATGGCACCGCATTCCATGGCTTCGGCGTCCCCAAACCCTTGGGAGTATAAAGGAGCTCAAGGTCTGTGCAGGGCTCAGGGACAGGCGTTTGCTGGAAAATCTGGAACGGTTGATCAGCGATAACTATGGTTATCTATTATTCCAGTCCATTGAATCAGCCAAGTGCCGCCTGTCCGACCATGACGCCGCAACCGTAATTTTTAAGGATTACGGTATCGCCATCGAAGAGCTTGTTACAAGAACGGCATTTGAAGATATGATCCAGGACCTGGTTGCAAAAATAGACGCCTGCGTGACGGATACCCTTGCCAATGCCGGAATCCGACCTGAACAGATCAATGCCGTGTTTCTGACCGGCGGTTCTTCCTATATCCCGCTGATCAGGGCCATATTTGAGTCCCGGTTGGGTGCAGATAAGATCAAAACTTCCGACGCTTTCACCAGTGTGGCCTACGGTCTTGGCCTTGAAGCAAGCTTGATAAAATAAAATTATTTTGTTCTGCGTGTATTATCAACGCCTGTTTGTACTGCCCGCTATATAGGTTTAATGCGTCCTGATTGTTTTTTAGCTTTACCGGTACTGAAAACCCATTATGATTGGGTATGGAAATTTTATTATCTTCAATGGTGTTTACGGCGGACCTGGTGTTTCGAATGGGTTCGGTCATGTTTATTAGCCTTTTCGGGGTGGAGCTGTTCATGCAGATGGGGCTGATGCGCCACCTGAAACCTGTTGGAAAACCTGTGGCAAGGGTCGCCCGGCTGCCGGCCGAAACGGCGGTTTGTTTTCTGGCCGCAGTAGGCTCCATGATCGCGGCCCACACCATGGCAGCCCAATTCCATGCGGACGGACGCCTAGATGACCGTGAACTGAGGCTGACCGGCATCCTCAATACGGTGCCCTTTCATCTCAAGGAGACCCTGACCTTTCAGCTTCCCATTGTCCTGCCCCTGCTCGGAGCCCGTCTGGCCATGATTTACATTGCCGCCTTCTGGCTTAACGGTGTACTGAAGCTTT